>NZ_JBNPMC010000015.1:0-72772 GCF_050313795.1 Bariatricus sp. SGI.154 | reverse complement strand
GATATTGGTAATAAGAAAAAGAAAAAGCCTTGCATTTGCAGGGCTTTTATGCTATCATAAAAAAGTCGCAAAAAATCACGCATTTGTTTGTCTAAGATGGTGCCAAAGCTTGCAGGCAAGCCGGTTTCAAGGACTTACACATATGCGGAAGAAAAGAAAACCAAATGGAGGAAAGAAACATGAGCGTTATTTCAATGAAGCAACTTTTAGAAGCAGGTGTTCATTTTGGACATCAGACAAGAAGATGGAACCCTAAGATGGCTCCATACATCTACACAGAGAGAAATGGTATCTATATCATCGACTTACAGAAGTCTGTAGGTAAAGTAGATGAGGCATATCAGGCAGTAGCTGATATTGCAGCAGATGGTGGTACAATCCTGTTCGTTGGAACTAAGAAACAGGCTCAGGACGCTATCAAGACAGAAGCTGAACGTTGCGGAATGTTTTATGTAAATGAGAGATGGCTTGGAGGTATGCTTACCAACTTCAAGACAATCAAGAGTAGAATCGCACGTCTGAAAGAGATTGAAAGAATGTCAGAAGACGGAACATTCGATGTATTACCTAAGAAAGAAGTTATCCAGATCAAGAAAGAGTGGGAGAAACTTGAGAAGAACTTAGGCGGAATCAAAGAGATGAAGCAGATTCCGGATGCAATCTTCGTAGTAGATCCTAAGAAAGAGAAGATCTGTGTACAGGAAGCGCACACACTTGGTATCCCGCTTATCGGAATCGCAGATACTAACTGTGACCCAGAAGAACTGGATTATGTAATCCCAGGAAATGATGACGCAATCCGTGCTGTAAAATTGATCGTATCTAAGATGGCAGACGCTGTTATCGAAGCAAACCAGGGAATGACTGGCGAAGACGAAGTATACGAGGATGTTGAAGAAGCAGTAGAGGAAGCAGTAGAGGAGTAGGATACTCGGTGATACATTTTATATAAGTTTGTGGAGGATAAGAAGATGGCAGTTACAGCTAAGATGGTAAAAGAGTTAAGAGAGATGACAGGCGCTGGAATGATGGACTGTAAGAAGGCTCTTAACGAGACAGACGGTGATATGGATGCAGCCGTAGAATACTTAAGAAAGAACGGACAGGCTAAAGCAGAGAAGAAGGCTGGACGTATCGCAGCAGAAGGTATTGTTATGGCTGATGTAAAAGATGATAAGACAGCAGCAATCGTAGAAGTTAACTCTGAGACAGACTTCGTTGCTAAGAATGCTGAATTCCAGGGATTCGTTAAGGCTGTTGTAGATCAGGCAATCCAGACAGAAACAGCAGATATGGATGCATTCATGGCAGAGGCTTGGAATGCTGACACATCCAAGACTGTAAAAGATGCTCTGACAGAGAAGATTTCTGTAATCGGAGAGAACTTGAACATCAGAAGATTCGAGAAGATCGTTGCTGACGGATGCGTAGTATCTTACATTCATGGCGGCGGACGTATCGGTGTTCTCGTAGAGGCTGATACAGATGTTGTAAATGATGAGATTAAGACATGCTTGAAGAACGTAGCAATGCAGGTAGCAGCTATGTCTCCAAAGTATGTATCTCGTGATGAAGTATCTCAGGATTACTTAGACCATGAGAAAGAGATCCTTCTTGCTCAGGCTAAACTTGAGAACCCGAATAAGCCAGATAATATCATTGAGAAGATGATTATCGGACGTCTCAACAAAGAGATGAAAGAGATCTGCCTGTTAGACCAGGTATATGTACAGGATGGTGATCTTACAGTTGCTAAGTACGTAGATAAGGTTGCTAAAGAGAACGGTGCTAACGTAACAGTTAAGAAGTTTGTTCGTTTTGAGACAGGAGAAGGTCTTGAGAAGAAGAATGAGGACTTTGCAGCTGAGGTTGCAGCACAGATGGCTGGAAACTAGAAAGCGCGAGTTTGACAGTCAGTTTTACAATGAATGTAAATGAACCCGTGGACGTAAGTCTACGGGTTTTTGCTTTTTCTTTCTGCATTATTCTTAAGGTGTTTATTTGGCATCCTTTTCGGAACGATGACCTGCGTTGATTTCAAAATCTTTTCGGATGACTTGATTGTAAATATCAAGTACTTTGTAGAATGATTCGATTTCTTCAGCAGTGCATTCTTTTTTTAGATGCTCCATGGTCTTGGCGATGTCTATGGTGTCATATAATTTGTGGGCTTTGCTTAATTGAGCGCCCAATTTTGTTACGTATAAATAAAGTGTTTTCTTATTACCTTCTTTTTTTCGCTTCTCAACTAAACCTGATTTTTCAAGATGACTGACAATCTGAGAAATGGAACCTTTGGTTCTGTTCCAATAGTATATAAGGTCTGTTGCAGTGCATCCAGGATTATCTTCGATGTAAGTTAGTGTATGGGCTTCGATCATGGTTAGGGGGATGCCCATGCCGTAATCGTGGGTTGAAAAAATATAGTTGTTGTACATCAGAACAAACTGATAAATACGATTGTGCCGTTCATTTAATGCGCGAAAACTCTCATCGATCATACCGTTTTGTTTATTATCGTTTTCCATATCGGATTCATACTCCCTCTGTTTAAGTTATAACTTGCGTTCTTATTCATTATATCTTTTGTTAAGAAAAAAATCAATAATTGTTTAAATGTAAAATAAAACATCCATAACAAAGATAAATATTTTTGGATATAAAAAGTTTAATTAAAATACAATAATAACTATAAATCTGTGATAATAAACCTAAAAATGGCTTAAAATGAGCAATGTATTTTAAAATAGTTTATGATATAAACAATAAATATCTTGACAAAACCGATGGAAGAGTATATAAATATATTATAAAGAAAGTTTAACGGTTAAACAATAAAAGAGAGAAAAAAAGAAAAGGAGAAAAAGATGGGAAAGTATAATTTTGACGAAATCATTGATCGTCGTGGTACAGATTGCTTAAAATATGATTTTGGTATGAAACGTAAAGGAAGAGATGATTTGCTTCCGCTTTGGGTTGCGGATATGGATTTTAAACTCCCGGATGTTATTTTGGATGAGTTTCATAAGAGAATTGATCATGGGATTTTCGGATATACAGATCCGCTTGATGATTATTTTGACGCAATCAATCATTGGTTTTCCACAAGGCATGGATATACCATAGAACCAGAGTGGGTAACCTTAGGAGCAGGAATTGTTTATGCACTTGGAACAAGTGTGAAGGCATTTACGAATGAGGGTGACGCAATCATGGTAATGCAGCCGGTATATTATCCATTTAGTGAAGTGATTAAGAATAATGGAAGACGTTTCATTAACTGCCAGCTTCATTATGAAGATGCAAGATATACGATTGATTTCGAAAAAATGGAGAAACAGATTAAAGAAGAAGATGTAAAAGCCGTGATTTTCTGTAATCCTCATAATCCGGTCGGAAGAGTTTGGACAGCCGAAGAACTCGAGAAGGTTGCAGAAATCTGCTTGAAATACAATATAGTTCTGATGGTTGATGAAATGCATTGTGATTTCATCTTTCCGGGACATAAGTTTACAAGCTGCATGAATCTTGATGAGAAGTATCGTAATATTGTTGCACTTTATAGTTCTCCGGGAAAAACTTTCAATGTTGCAGGTCTTCAGCCGGCAAACATTATTATTCCTAATGAAGAATTGCGTAAAAAGTATCAGTGGGCAAATACACAAGCTGCATATAGCCAGGGAAGCCTTATGGGACAACTTGCAGTAAAGGTTTGCTACACAAAAGGGGCTGAATGGGTTGACGAACTGGTGGAGTATATTTATGGCAATGTAGAATATGTGCGTGAGTTTGTGAAAGAAAATCTTAAATATGCAAAATTTGTTGAGCCAGAAGGAACCTATCTTGTTTGGATTGACTTTTCAGGATATGGATTTACGAATGAAGAACTGGAACATATTGTACTTGAAGAAGCAAAACTGTGGCTGGATTCAGGAAGTATCTTCGGACCGGAGACAGCACAGTTTGAGCGCTTCAATGTTGCATGTCCACGAACTATTGTGGAACAGGCTATGAACCAGTTGAAGGATGCAATACATAAACATTTATCTAAGAAAATGTAATTCAGTTAATTCAAATGAGGAGGATATTTGACACAGGAAGTGGAAGATCTTTCCGGAAGTATGAATATTCTTGGAATGTTTACGGTAAGCGATTTTCCGGAGTTGTTCTCTAGAAGCAATTTGATGGCATTGATTGTATTTACAATTTTTTTTTCAATTGCAATTATTATGGCTGGTGAAAAAGGAAAACCAGTACTTGATCTTATGGATAGTATGACGGAGGTTATTATCAAAGTCATCAATATTGTTATGAAGATTGCGCCTCTTGGACTTGGATGTTATTTTGCAATCCTGATTGGTCAGTATGGAAGGCAGGTTGTAGGTCCTCTTGGAAGAGCAATCGTATTATATTTATTTGTAATTGTGGCATATTACATAGTTTCACAAACGGTTATGGCATATATTGGTGCCGGAGCAGAGGGAGTTCGAAGATGGTGGAAAACGGCAGCAGCTCCAACTCTTACAGCACTGGGAACCTGCTCTTCAGCAGCAACACTGCCGATTAATATGATACAGGCCAAAGAACTTGGCATTCCATCAGATGTGGCAGACCTTACGATTCCATTAGGTGCGAATCTTCATAAAGATGGAGTTTGCATAATTCAGATTATTAAGATCGCTCTGCTTTGCTCGGTGTTTGGCATCAATTACGCGACACCAAGAAATCTGTTTATGTCAGTTGTTGTAGCAGTTATTGCATCCGTAGTAATGGGAGGTATTCCGGCAGGAAAAAAAGATAAAGTAGTGTTAGCATGTATCATCGCAGGATTTTTATTCAGTCTGATATTTCAGGCATTGCCAATTCTGTCTTCGTTATCCGGTGGTACACAGACAATTATTTTGACAGTTATAATTTCTGGCGCAGCAGCAATTATATTTCCTAGAAAACAGGAGGAGATAAATCAATGAATTCTTATCTTTATATAGGAACCATGGCAATTGTTACCTATGTCGTCCGGGTTCTTCCTTTAACAATGATAAGCAAACCTATCAAAAACAGATTTATACAATCATTCTTTTATTATGTTCCTTATGTAACTTTAGCGGTTATGACATTTCCGGCTATTACGAAAGTTACGCAATCTCCTATATCTGGTGCTGCAGCATTTTTGGTAGGAATTGCATGTGCCTGGATTGGAATGGGATTGTTTCCTGTTTCTTTGATTTGTTGTGTGATTGTATTAGGTATGGAACAGATTTTGTTTTGAATCAAATGGGCAAATCATTTGCACTGCATTTAGAGTGGGAAGTTAAGCTTAAACATGATTGACAAAATGATATGGGTGTCATATTCTTGAAAAGGTAAGAATGCCTTTCCGCTGAAGGGGAAGGGAAAGGCAAAAAGACGGAATCTAAATTGAGAAAGAAAAGTGTGGGGGCTTATGATTGAAAAATATTTGAACGGACTGAAGATTAAGAAAGATGAACTGACGGCGCTCGAACGAAGTCGATTGCTGAGCGAGGGGAAGGAAGTCGACAGAATCATGTGCTGCCTGGATACGGGTGAGACTTTGGCGCCGATGATTCACTGTACTTTGAAGGAATACTATCACTCTTCGGAAAAGATGTGTGAACTGGAAGAATATATTTATCACAATTTTCATTCTGACGGTGCAGGAGTATCCTGTACTCTTCGGGGAATGGCAGAAGCCATGGGTGCGAAAGTCAAGTATTCGGATTATAACATAGCACAACTGGAAGAGCCGGCATTATCGCTAGAGGAAGCACATAATGCAAAATTGGTCGATGTAGATAAGGATGGAAGGCTTCCGATTATCTTAGAGGGTGTTCGGCTTGTAAAAGAAAGGCTGGGGGATAAAGTGCCTGTCAGCGCAACGGTTACAGGACCATTTACGATTGCGGCTATGGTCCTTGGAACAGAGCGGCTTTTGATCGGAACGGTAAGAAAGCCGGAAAAGGTTAAGCAGCTTCTGGATGTGATCGTAGAGAATAATAACCGGTATATCGACCGGCTTTTGGATATTGGCGTTGGAATTGGATTCGCTGATCCGGTTAGTTCTACATCTTTGATCAGTGTAGAGCAGTATAAGACATTTTCTTTGCCGTATTTCCAGAAGAATGTAGATTATATCAGAGAAAATGGCGGAGGATGCGGACTTCATATATGTGGGACAAGCCGTAAGTTATGGGAGTTTATAAAAGAAACTGGGATTGGCGCTTTCAGTCTGGATAATGTCGAAGATGTTGAAGAAGCCAAAACTATTCTGGGGAATTATATGAGTATCCAGGGGAATGTCCCACCAGTGGAAGTGATGCGGTTTGGTACTCCTCATGATGTCCTGCGTTCTGCAAGGGAATGTATCCGCAAGGGTTATGATTCGCCAAAAGGGTATGTGCTTACTTCGGGATGCCAGATGCCAGTGGGGACACCGAAGGAGAATATGCAGGCATTGATGGATGCAGCGAGAATATTCGGCAGATACCCGATTGAGGAAGGAATATTGTCTGCGGAAGATTAGAATGGGGAATCCTTCAAGGTTTTTCTGCTAAATTCGTAAGAAAATCTATACAAAATCCCTATTTTAAGTTATACTTCCTACGATTGAATAAATTTACAAAAGGAGAGAGAACAGTGAATAAACCAGAGAAAAAAGGTGCAGAATATGAATTTTATGGAAAACTGCCATTAAAGAGAGCAATTCCTCTCGGACTACAGCATGTACTTGCGATGTTTGTAGGAAACTTAACCCCATTATTAATTATTACCGGAGCCTGTGGAATGGGTGCAGGCAGCGAATTCGCAGATCTACAGGTAGATCTGCTGCAGAATGCGATGTTAGTGGCAGGTATTGTGACGTTAGTTCAGTTGTATGCGATTGGACCAATCGGTGGTAAAGTGCCGATTATCATGGGAACCAGTTCCGGATTCATCGGCGTGTTCAACAGTGTGGCGCAGGTGATGGGCGGTGGAGTCCTGGCTTATGGAGCAATTATGTGTGCATCCATCATCGGTGGACTTTTTGAGACGGTATTGGGCTTCCTGATTAAGCCGTTAAGGAGATTCTTCCCGGCGGTTGTTACGGGTACGGTTGTATTATCCATTGGATTGTCGCTGATCGCAGTGGGCGTGAATTCCTTTGGAGGCGGCAATACGGCAGCGGATTTCGGTTCTCTTGAGAATCTTCTGCTTGGCGGAATCGTACTGATTGTGATTGTAGTTCTGAAGCATTGCACAAAGGGGATGACCAGTGCATCTTCTATCTTGATCGGTATTATCGTTGGCTATATCGTAGCGGCGATTATGGGAATCGTCTTGCCGACTACAGGCGTGGATGCTGATGGCGTAGAGTATACGAAGGCGTGGGTCCTGAACTGGGATAAACTGGCTCAGGCAGACTGGATCTCACTTCCAAAACTGCTTCCGGTTAAGCCGGTATTCGACTGGAGAGCAATTCTTCCAATCATGATTATGTTCATTGTAACAGCGGTTGAGACTGTTGGAGATATCTCTGGCGTTATGGAAGGCGGTATGGGACGTGAGGCTACGGATACAGAATTGTCCGGCGGCGTGACTTGTGATGGAATTGGTTCTTCATTCGCTGCATTATTCGGCGTGCTTCCGAATACATCATTCAGCCAGAATGTCGGACTGGTTACGATGACCAAGATCGTGAATCGGTTTGCGCTGGCAACAGGTGCCGTATTCCTGATTCTGTGCGGTCTGTTCCCGAAACTGGCAGCGTTGATCTCCATTATGCCTCAGAGCGTGCTTGGCGGAGCAGCGGTTATGATGTTTTCTTCTATTGTTGTGAGCGGTATCCAGTTAATTACCAAGGAACCGATGACAGCAAGAAATATTACAATCGTGTCAGTTGCGCTGGGACTTGGATATGGAATCGGATCAAATAGCGGAGTTCTGGCTCAGTTGCCGAATACGATCCAGTTAATCTTCGGAGGTTCTGGTATTGTGCCGGCGGCATTGGTTGCAATGATTCTCAATATCGTACTGCCAAAAGATGAGAATGCGGCTGAGTAGATAGAATAGCGAGTGTTGCATGGATGCTTATGGAGGATGGAAACTATGTTGAAGATCAAAGAATATGTAAAAGCAGAGAGCCTTGAGCAGGCATATGAACTGAATCAGAAGAAGTCTAACTGTATACTGGGAGGTATGCTGTGGCTTAAGATGTCTGATCGGACGGTTCAGAAGGCAATTGATCTGTCTGGACTGGGGCTGGATACCATCGAAGAGACAGAAGACTCTTTCTCTATAGGGTGCATGGTAACGCTTCGGCAGTTAGAACTGCATCCGAGGCTGAACGAGTGGACGAATGGAGCAATCAGAGATTGTGTGAAGGATATTGTAGGCGTACAGTTTCGGAATCTGGCTACGATAGGGGGCAGTATCTTCGGAAGATTCGGTTTCTCCGATGTATTGACTTGTTTTCTTGCGTTAGATACGTATGTTGAATTGTATCAGAGCGGTGTAATCCCGCTGGAACAGTTTGTTGGGATAAAGAGAGACAGGGACATTCTGGTTCGCATTATTGTAAAGAAGACACCTGTAAAATGTGTTTATATGACACATCGGAATGCGAAGACGGATTTCCCGGTACTGGCTTGTGCGGCAGCATTGTCCGGGCAGACAGATAACTGCCGGGGCTATGTTGTGGCAGGTGCAAGACCGGGACGTGCGATTCGTATTGAGATTGGAACTGAAGAGGTTATGCGACTAAGAAAGGGCGCCTATACGAAAGAAGACCTTAGAAGTCTGGCGGCTGGATTAGCGAAGGATATACCAATGGACAGCAATATGCGTGCCAGTGCCGAGTATCGGAGTCATCTGGCAGAGGTTCTGCTATTCCGGTGTCTTAGTACATTGCAGGAGAGAGGAGGAGAGGTATAGCCATGAAGGTTAAAATCGTATTGAACGGAAAGACCAGAGAAGATGAGATTAACAGCGATCAGTTGTTGATTGATTATGTAAGATCTCATGGCTGTTATAGTGTGAAACGTGGCTGTGAGACCTCCAATTGCGGATTATGCACGGTATTCCTGGATGGCAAGCCGATTCTGTCCTGTTCGCTTTTGACTGCAAGAGCAGACGGTCACCGTGTGGAGACGCTGGAAGGACTTCAGAAAGAGGCAGAGGAATTTGGCGCATTTGTTGCAGACCAGGGGGCGGAGCAGTGTGGTTTCTGCAATCCGGGGATGATTATGAATGCGATTGCATTGTTTCGGGAGAATCCAGATCCTTCCGAAGAGGAAATCAAGGAGTACCTGGCGGGAAATCTATGCAGATGTTCCGGCTATGAAGGTCAGTTAAGGGCGATAAAGCAATTCTTAGAGTATCGGAGAAGAGGGGGAGAATCATGCGAGTAGTCAGTCAGCCTGTCAGGAAGAAGGATGCGATGGCATTAGTTACGGGTAAGCCGGTATTCATGGATGATCTGGCACCTAAGGACTGCCTGATTGTGAAGGTGCTTAGAAGCCCTCATGCCAATGCGAATATCCTCTCTGTCAAGACGGATGTTGCCTTAAAGGTTCCGGGGATTGAAGTAATCTATACCTGGGAAGATGTGCCACAGGAGAGATTCACGATGGCAGGACAGACTTATCCGGAGCCAAGTCCGCAGGACCGCCTGATTCTAGATCGTCATGTTCGTTACGTGGGAGATCCGGTAGCGATTGTTGCCGGGGAGAATGAAGCGTGCGTAGACCGGGCCCTTCGTCTGATTAAAGTAGAATATGAGGTGCTGCCTGCGATTCTGGATTTCCATCAGGCAATGGATAACCCGATACTGGTGCATCCGGAAGATAACTGGGTGGTCTTATGTCCGGTAGGGGCGGATAATCAGAGAAATTTATGTGCGAGCGATGAATCTCACAATGGAGATGTGGATGCAGTGCTAAAAGATTGTGATGTGGTTGTGGAAGGTACTTATCATACCAAGGCAAATCAGCAGGCAATGATGGAGACATTCCGTACCGCTTGTTATATGGATGCATACGGAAGATTGAATATATTCAGTTCTACCCAGATCGTATTCCATGTTCGTAGAATCTTGGCCAAGGCGCTTGGAATCCCGAAGTCTAAGATCCGGGTTATGAAGCCTAGAATCGGAGGAGGATTCGGCGCGAAGCAGACGGTAGTGGCAGAAGTATTCCCTGCATTTGTAACCTGGAAGACCGGGAAACCATCGAAGATGATCTTTACCAGAGAAGAGTCTCAGGTGGCATCTTCTCCAAGACATGAGATGGAAGTAACTGTGAAAGTAGGAGCGATGAAGGATGGAAGAATCCGCGCAATGGATGTCTATACTCTGTCGAATACGGGAGCATACGGCGAGCATGGCCCTACTACGGTTGGTTTGTCCGGACACAAATCCATTCCGCTCTACGGTTCTTTGGAAGCCCATCGCTTTGCCTATGATGTAGTGTATACGAATGTCATGTCGGCGGGCGCATACAGAGGCTATGGTGCGACGCAGGGTATCTTCGCTGTAGAGTCAGCCGTGAATGAACTGGCTGACAGGCTGGGAATGGATCCGGTAGAACTGCGGGAGAAGAATATGGTACGTGAAGGACAGGTTATGCCGGCATACTACGGAGAGCAGACCAATAGTTGTGCTTTGGACAGGTGTCTTGAGCGTGCGGCATCTATGATTGGCTGGAAGGACAAACATCCTTGCAGGGATATGGGGAATGGCAAAGTACGAAGTGTAGGAATCGCCATGGCAATGCAGGGATCGGGAATTGCAGCAGTGGATGTAGGCTCGGCGACAATCAAATTGAATGAAGATGGAAGTTACACTCTGTTAATTGCAGCAGCGGATATGGGAACCGGATGCGATACTATATTAGCACAGATGGCTGCAGAGTGCATGGAGTGCTCTGTGGAGGATATTGCAGTTCTGGGAGCGGATACGGATTCCTCGCCATATGATTCGGGATCTTATGCATCTAGTACCACCTATGTAACAGGCAAGGCTGTGGAGCGTGCCTGTGCTCAGTTGAAAGAGAGGATTCTGGAAGTGGCAGGAGAGATGCTGGAAACATCTGCAGAAAAGTTAGTATTTGCGGGAGACCGGGTGGAAACTTTGGATCAGTCTGCATCTGTATCACTTGCAGAAGTAGGCTTTAAATCTATGGTAGGCAATAACCATGCGCTTCAGGTGACAGAGAGTAATAGTTCTCCGTTGTCGCCGCCGCCTTTCATGGCTGGAGCCGTTGAGATCGAACTGGACAAAGAGACTGGACACGTTGAGATCCTTGACTATGCGGCAGTTGTAGATTGTGGAACTGTTGTGAATCCGAATCTGGCAAGAGTCCAGACAGAAGGAGGCCTGGCACAGGGCATTGGCATGACTTTGTACGAAGACATCCAGTACGATGACAAAGGAAGGCTTCGTAATAACTCCTTTATGCAGTATAAGGTGCCTACGCGGTTGGATACCGGAAGAATGCGCGTGGAATTCGAGAGCAGTTATGAAGAGAGTGGTCCGTTCGGTGCGAAGTCCATCGGAGAGATTGTCATTAATACACCGGCTCCGGCGCTGGCCCATGCGATTTTTAATGCAACCGGACTTTGGTTCAAAGAACTTCCGATTACCAGCGAGAAGATTGCAATGGGAATTCTAGAAAGAAGTAAAAATGCTGAAAAGACCCCATTTTAGTTAGGGGTCTTTTCGATTGCGTTTTATTATGAAAACTTTGGTATGGAAAAAGTGAGACAGGAGGAAGTTTGTGTGGAAAGAGATATGACAACAGGCAGCCCGGCGAAAATAATATTGAACTTCACGATTCCCATCTTCATCGGAAATGTCTTTCAGCAATTTTACAGTATGGCAGATACGATTATTGTCGGCAAATTCGTGGGAAATGAGGCATTAGCGGCAGTTGGTTCCTGCGGAACGATTATGTTCCTGATTCTTGGATTTCTGCTTGGAATGACAGCAGGATTCACTGTTATCACAGCACAGCATTATGGGTCGGGGAATCTGAAGGCTATGCGCCAGTCAGTTGCATCAGCGGCGATCTTATCGGCAGTGGTATCCATTACGCTTACGATACTGAGTATGGCTATGATGAAGAATATTTTAAGATGGATGAATACCCCTGACGACATGTATGGTCAGGCATACAGTTACATTATGGTAATCTGCGGAGGAATTGTGGCTCAGGTACTCTACAATCTACTCGCAAGTATTCTAAGAGCCATCGGCGACAGCAAGCGTCCGCTGTATTTTTTAATACTGTCTGCATGTTTAAATATTGTACTGGATCTGGTATTTATCGTGATGTTTCATATGGGAGCGGCGGGTGCCGCGTATGCAACGGTAATCTCCCAGGGAATCTCCGGCTTGTTGTGCCTGGTATACATCTGGAAAAAGGTTCCGGTATTACGTCTTCGCAAAGAAGAGTGGAAAATGAACTGGGATCTGGCCAAGTGGCAGATGAGGGTTGGATTCCCTATGGCGTTCCAATACTCCATTACGGCGATTGGAACAATTGTAGTCCAGTCAGCGCTTAATATCTTAGGATCGGTTGCAGTTGCAGGATTTTCAGCAGCAGTGAAGATTGATCAGATTGTATCTCAGGCATATGTTGCTTTTGGAACTACTATGTCTACCTATTGTGCTCAGAATATAGGTGCTGGAAGGATTGACCGTATCAGGCAGGGATTTCGCAGTGCTACATGGATGGGAGAGATATATGCGGTTATTACAGGTGCTGCCGTTTTCTTTGGCGGCAAATATCTGACGGTGTTGTTCGTATCTGAGAATGTAAATGAGATTATGAATTATGTGGATATTTACTTAAAATGTGTTGGCGTTTCTGCTGTCATTCTGGTTATTGTGAATCTCTACCGCAACGGAATACAGGGGATGGGATATGGACTGCTCCCCATGACGGCCGGAATTGCAGAACTTATCGGTCGAAGTACAGCCGCAGTTGTAGGCTCCCATTATGGCAGTTACACTGGCATCTGCCTTGCTAGTCCAACGGCTTGGGTTTTGGCATCTACCTTGCTTTTGATAATGTATTTTCGTATTATGAAGCAAAAACAGTCTTCATAACATAATTTGCGTATAGCACAATTTCAAGGGAATGTTGCGGAAGCATATTCCCTTTTTTTTATTCATATGCTATACTTTATTACAAGTATGCGAAGGCATAATAGAACATGGACAAGGAGTACAAGACTATGAAAAGAGTATTGTTGAAACTCAGCGGGGAAGCCCTCGCAGGTGATAAAAAGACAGGATTCGATGAAGCAACCTGCATGGGAGTAGCCAAGCAGGTGAAGCAGTTAGTAGATGACGGTATCCAGGTTGCCATTGTTACCGGAGGCGGTAACTTCTGGAGAGGAAGAACCAGTGAGACAATCGACCGTGTAAAGGCTGACCAGATCGGGATGCTGGCTACGGTTATGAACTGTATCTATGTATCTGATATCTTCCGTTATGCAGGGATGAAGACAGAAGTATTCACACCTTTTGTATGTGGTGCATTTACCACCTTATTCTCTAAGGATGCAGCAGTTGAGGCACTGAATGAAGGCAAGGTAATCTTCTTCGCAGGAGGAACCGGACATCCTTATTTTTCAACGGATACAGGTGCTGTGCTTCGTGCGATTGAGATTGAGGCAGATGCTATGCTTCTGGCTAAGGCGATTGATGGAATCTATGACAGTGATCCGAAGGTGAATCCGGATGCGAAGAAGTATGATGAGATTTCTATCCAGGAGATCATTGATCAGAAGTTGATGGCAGTAGATTTGACTGCATCCATCATGTGCCTGGAGAACAAGATGCCGATGCTGGTATTCGGGCTGAATGAAGAGAATAGTATTGTAGAGACGATGACAGGAACATTTACAGGAACGAAAGTAACTGTATAAGAATAAGGGAGGACAAGAAACTATGAATGAAAGATTACAGGTATACGAAGACAAGATGAAGAAGACGATGGCAAACCTGGATGGGGATCTGGGAACCATCAGAGCCGGACGTGCGAATCCGAATGTATTGAATAAGATTATGGTTGATTACTATGGAGCACCATCTCCGATTCAGCAGGTGGCGAACGTATCTGTTCCTGAACCGCGTATGATTCAGATCCAGCCATGGGAGAAGAGTATGCTGAAGGTGATTGAGAAAGCGATCCAGGTATCAGACCTTGGAATTAACCCTACCAATGACGGTTCGACCATCCGCCTTGTATTCCCGGAACTGACTGAGGAACGCAGAAAAGAACTGGTGAAGGATGTTAAGAAGAAAGGAGAAGCAGCGAAGGTTGCTATCCGTAACATCCGCCGTGACGGTAACGATGCTTTCAAGAAACTGAAAGGATCTGATATCTCAGAGGATGAGATCAAGGATATGGGAGAACAGTTACAGAAACTGACTGATAAGTATATCAAAGAAGTTGACAAGGCAGTAGAAGTAAAATCAAAAGAAGTAATGACTGTTTAATGAGAGAGGGGGCAGACCAAAAGCCTTTGCGGAGGGTCTGTCCTTTCGTTCATGCAACACGTCTTTCTCTATGGAAGGAGATTGGAACTATGAATATACCGCAGCATGTTGCGATTATATTAGATGGGAATGGCCGCTGGGCGAAGTCTAAGGGAATGCCTCGTAATTACGGTCATGCCCAGGGCAGTAAGAACGTAGAACGTATCTGCGAAGATGCCTGGCGCATGGGAATCAAGTATTTAACGGTGTATGCATTCTCCACGGAGAATTGGAATCGTCCAAAGGACGAAGTGGATGCTCTGATGAAGCTGTTAAGGAACTATATGAAGACTTGTCTTAAGACGGCGGCAAAGAATGATATGAAGGTCCGGGTCATTGGAGATATCACAAGACTGGATGAAGATATCAGGAGCAGGATTCTGGAACTTGAGGAGGCTACGAAGAATAACGGTGGTCTGAATTTTCAGATCGCGATTAATTATGGGAGCAGGGATGAGATTATCCGTGCGGTAAGAATGCTTGCAAGAGATTGTGTGGATGGAAAAGTTGTACCGGAGCAGATAGATGAGCAGGTGCTGGAGCGTTATTTGGATACCCATGATATTCCTGATCCGGATCTGCTGATCCGTACCAGCGGGGAACTGAGGCTTTCCAATTATCTGTTGTGGCAGCTTGCATATACAGAATTTTATTTTACAGATGTTCCATGGCCGGACTTTACGAAGGAAGAGTTGACAAGGGCAATCGAGCAGTACAATGCCAGAGACCGGCGTTATGGTGGAGTGAAGGAGGAATAGAGATAAGATGTTTAAGACAAGGCTGTTAAGCGGAATCGTATTGGTGGTCATACTGATTGTGACAGTAGGCTTCGGCGGGAATCTGTTATTTGCATTCCTTGGAATTATCAGTTTGATCGGAATGTCTGAATTATATAAGGTTGTTGATGTGCATAATAAAGTATTAGGAGGCGTTGGCTACGTGGCAGCGGTCGCTTATTATGGAATCCTCTTGACAGGTCATATGGAATATGTGACGATGCTTACGATTCTGTTCCTGGTTTTGGTAATGGCGGTATATGTGTTTGCATATCCAACTTTCAGGGCAGAGCAGGTTATGACTGTATTCTTTGGGCTGTTCTATGTGGCAGTTATGCTGTCCTACGTATATCAGACCAGGATGCTTCCGGACGGCGGCGTAGTGGTATGGCTGATCTTCTTAAGTTCCTGGGGATGCGATACTTGTGCTTATTGTGTGGGAATGCTGATCGGCAAGCATAAGATGGCTCCAAAACTCAGCCCAAAGAAGTCTGTAGAAGGTGGAATCGGCGGAGTTGTGGGTGCGGCACTGCTTGGAATTCTCTTCGCGCTTGCTATGAACCAGTGGGGAGGAGCGGAGGCGAATCCACTGCATTATGCAATTATCTGTGGTGTTGGCGGTATGATCTCTCAGGTAGGTGATCTGGCAGCGTCAGCAATTAAGCGTAACCATGATATTAAGGACTATGGAAAATTAATTCCGGGACATGGCGGAATCCTGGATCGGTTTGACAGTGTAATATTCACAGCACCGATTATCTATTATCTGGCTACATTGCTTGCCGGTAATATCTAAGGTTGCCAGGCATCCGGAGGGAACTGCCGGTGGCAGGGCGTAGGTGGGAAGGATATTTGAAAGATTTTCCCACATATTATAGAAGAGAGGTATTGTATGAAGAAAATAGCCATATTGGGATCTACAGGTTCCATAGGAACTCAGACTTTGGAAGTTGTCAGAGAGAATGGGGATATCGAGGTTCTGGGGCTGGCGGCCGGAAGCAACATAGCACTGCTGGAAGAACAGATCCGGGAATTCCACCCACGTCTGGCGGCTGTATGGTCAGAAGAGAAAGCAAAGGAACTTAAGGGACGCATTGCAGATACGGACACCAAGGTCGTATCGGGCATGGATGGACTGATTGAAGTATCCGTTATGGAAGAGACTGAGATATTGGTGACAGCGATTGTAGGAATGATTGGCATCCGTCCTACAATTGAAGCAATCAAGGCTGAAAAAGATATTGCGCTTGCGAACAAGGAGACCTTAGTAACGGCGGGGCATATCATCATGCCATTGGCGGCTGAGAATGGTGTATCTATTCTTCCGGTGGATAGCGAACATAGCGCAATCTTCCAGTCCTTGCAGGGAAATGAGCATAAGGCGATTCATAAGATTCTGCTGACGGCTTCCGGTGGACCGTTCCGTGGGAAGAGACAGGAGGATTTACTGGAGATTGGACCTAAGGATGCTCTGAAGCATCCAAACTGGTCTATGGGACAGAAGATTACCATAGATTCATCTACGATGGTGAATAAGGGACTGGAAGTCATTGAAGCGAAATGGCTGTTTGGTGTTGATGTGGATCAGGTACAGGTTGTGGTACAGCCACAGAGTATTATTCATTCGATGGTTGAGTACGTAGATGGGGCAATCATGGCGGAACTTGGAACTCCGGATATGAAGCTGCCGATTCAGTATGCTCTTTATTATCCGGAGCGAAGATATCTTCCCGGAGACAGAGTGGACTTCTGGAACTTAGGAAAACTGGAATTCGAGAAGCCGGATATGGATACATTCTATGGTCTGCAGATGGCATATGAAGCCGGAAGAAGAGGAGGCTCCCTTCCGACAGTATTCAATGCAGCCAATGAGTTGGCAGTTAGTCAGTTCCTGAAGCGTCAGATCAAATATCTGGAGATCATGGAGATTATTGATGACTGTATGCGTGCGCATAAGAATATTGAGAATCCGACGCTTGAACAGATATTAGAGACAGAAGCAGCAACTTATGACAGAATTAACAGCAGGAGGTAACTTGCAACTTGGGTATTATATTAGCGATCATTATCTTTAGTTTCATCGTGTTCTTTCACGAACTGGGACATTTTCTACTGGCAAAAAAGAATGGGATTGATGTAGAGGAATTCGCATTAGGAATGGGACCGTCAATCTATTCCCGGGAATACAAGGGGACGAAATATGCGGTCCGGCTCTTCCCGATTGGCGGATTCTGTGCGATGGGGGAAGATGAGGAGGCGACAGATTCGCCGAATAATTTTAATAATAAGTCGGTCTGGGCGAGAATATCCGTAATTGCGGCAGGGCCTATCTTCAACTTTATACTGGCATTTATATTCTCCGTTATCTTAATTGCGATGATCGGTTATGATAAGCCGGTATTGAGTGGAGTCGAAGAGGGATATCCGGCGGCAGAAGCGGGGATGCAGGCAGGCGATACCATTGTGAAGATGGGGGATAAGAGGGTTCATATCTTCCGGGAGGTCAGCATATACAATCAGTTTCATCAAGGCGAGACGGTGGAAGTAACCTATATCCATGACGGAGAGAAGAAGACGGTTACACTGACTCCGAAGATGGATGAGGAACTGGGATATGCGCGGCTTGGAATCGCAAGTTCCGGTTATACGAAAGCGAATCCGCTGACTGCACTTCAGTATGGAGCATATGAAGTAAAGTATTGGATCAGTACGACGATAGAGAGTCTGAAGATGCTGGTGACCGGTCAGGTTGGCATGGATCAGATGTCGGGACCTGTCGGAATCGTAGATGTAGTGGATGATGCCTATGAGCAGAGCAGGTCGTATGGAGTATATGTGGTGCTGGCACAGATGTTATATATCGCAATTCTTATATCAGCAAATTTAGGAGTTATGAATCTGCTGCCGCTGCCGGCACTGGACGGCGGGCGTCTGGTATTCCTGTTCGTAGAAGCCATAAGAAGAAAACGAATACCGCCGGAGAAGGAAGGATATGTGCATATGATCGGAATTGCGCTTCTGATGGTTCTGATGGTATTTGTGATGTATAATGATATCAGAAGAGTATTCTTCTAAGAAAAAAATTTATAAGAAATATATACTGGCAGAAAGGGCAGATGCTTCGGTATCTGCCCTTGCGTTATCCCTACGATATGATCTTACGGTCTTAAGCCCATGCCGCCTTCCAGTGTAATGGTCTCGCCGCTCATATACTTGAAGTCCGGATGGGCCAGTTGAACACATACACGTCCGATCTCCAGTTCTGCATCACCGTAATGTCCTGCTGGTGGCATCTTTACATTAGCTTTGAATGCATCCGGATATGCTTTTTCGAAATTCTCTAATTGTGCAGTCCATGCCAGCGGACAGATGATGTTAACATTAATTCCGTCAGGTCCCCATTCCGTAGCGGCAACTCTGGTAAGACCGCGGATTCCTTCTTTGGCAGCAGCGTAAGCACTTTGTCCGTAATTACCGAACAGCCCGGCTCCTGATGCAAAGTTGATAACAGATCCTTTCGTTTCCTTAAGATAAGGATAGCAAGCCTTCATGTAGTAGAATGCAGCATAAAGCCCGGAGTAAAGTGCCAGATTGAATTGATCTGTCGTATGTTCTGCCAATGGAACACCGGATGCAGAAGCCTGCGCATTGTTGATCAATACATCGATGCGTCCGAAGGTGTCGATGGCTTGTTTTACCACATTGGCAACAACAGCTTCATTGTCAGCCCCGGCATTGACATCTGCCTGAACTGTGAGGACTTTGATCCCATGACGGCTTTCTAACTCTTCTTTGGCGGCGGTAAGTTTCTGGACATTACGTCCTGTGATTACTAGATTAGCACCTTCCTTTGCATAAGCAGTAGCGATACCATATCCGATAGATCCACATCTTCCATCACTTAAAACAGCCCTTCCGGCACCTGTAATAATAGCAGTTTTCCCTGTTAAAAATCCCATAATATGCATCTCCTATACATTTTTGATGTATGAATGTTATCACAAATAATAGAATTGTACAATAAATATGGCGAAAGTAGTTTATTTAACAGAATTGTATGTTTATTAACAAACAAATGACGTGATTGAACTATATAAAAGCGAGTTGTTTTATGCAAGATGACAAAAAAGAATAGTAGAAAAATCTGAAAATATAGTTTGGAAAATAGAATAATAAAAAAATGGGAATAAAATGCAAAAATATATTGACAAATAAAAACTATGCTGATATTATATAACCATAAAATAACAAATCGAAATTGTAAGACAGACGCGAGCTGTAAACAAATTGGTTGTTATTATCGTCAACATAAGTGTTGAAAAGTTCCTGAGAACATAAGGCGCTAAGTATCGGGAAAGAGAATTTATGAAAGGAAGGTACGGACCACCAAGAACGTAGATTAAAAATAATCGGAGTTAAAAGAAAGAGGTATTATCCAATGGACAATGAATCAAGATAAAGGCGGATGCGAATTAGTAGAATTGGCATCCGTCTTTATTATATGCATTATAAAGAATCAGTATTTGTAAAAATAGAAGAGTATATAGAGATAGGAATTATCTGTGCAGAAACATGGCGGATAATTCCTATTATTGTATTATGAAAGATTCAGATCAATATTGAAATAATCATAGTGAAGTATTACTATATAAATGTTGTTGATTAAAAAGATGACAATTATCATAATATGATTAGAGGAAATAATAATGGAAACGAATAAAAAGAATATTCTGTATCTGCATATTGCGGTCATGCTATTTAGTCTGTCAGGCGTGGCAGCACAATTCGTAGAAGTGCCGTCAATTACAGTGGCTATGGGAAGGGTGACGTGTTCTTCCATCTTGCTATTATGCATGATACTGGTGAAGAAAGAATCTCTGAAACTGGCAGATAAGAAAGATTACGTAGGGATTATGATGACGGGAATTGTCCTGGCTGTGCATTGGTCTACATTCTTTCAGTCGATACAGGTATCATCCGTGGCGATAGGAACCATTACGTTCTCTACATTTCCGCTGTTTTTGACTTTTCTTGAACCGCTTGTATTTCATGAGAAATTCAGCAGGCAGAGTATAATTAGCGCGATTCTTCTTATGATAGGAGTTTTTATCACGATTCCAGAGTTTTCGTTGGAAAATCAGATGACAATAGGAATTATATGGGGAATGGTAAGCAGTGTGACTTATGCGGTCCTGACCCTGGCGAACCGGTACTTTTCCGGGAAATATGAGGGAAAACTGGTATGTTTCTATGAGCAGGGAACGGCAGCGGTTGTGTTGCTTCCCACCCTGCTTTTTATAGAGGTACATTGGCGGACTGCGGATGTGCTTGGCGTTGCCTTTGTCGGATTCATCTGCACTGCATTCGCATATACATTATATGTATCAGCGCAGAGAGGAGTGAAAGCACAGACGGCGGGGCTGATCTCCGGGATGGAGACAGTCTATGGCATCCTCTATGCATTGGTACTGCTTGGAGAGATTCCGTCTGTGCGGGAACTGATCGGGGGAGCGGTAATCATGGGAGTTGCAGTCTATTCTTCCTTGCGGAAGAAATAGTTCCCCTATTGATAGCGTTTATTCAAAGAGAAGCCGCGTCCCCTGACTTCGCATACCCGGCTTACAATCATAAAACTCTCAGGATCAATCTCGTGGATCAGTTTCTCTACTTTTGGAAGTTCGCGGTTGGAGATCACGCTTAAGACAACGGATGATTTCTTATGCAGATAACCACTCTCGGCTTCCAGAAGCGTAACACCTCGGTCAATTCGTGTCAGAATTGCTTCGCGGATCTCATCGGATCTGTCGCTGATTACTTTCACCTCAGTTCTATTCGTACCCATCAGAAGCATCTTATCCAATACCATGGTATAGATTAGAACCAGTACCACGCCGTACAGGATGTTCTCGGCAGGTCTGAATAGCGCCTGAGACAGAAGAATGCATACGTCAAAAGCATACATGCTGATGGAAACGGGTATCCGCAAGGTCTTTTGAAGCAGCAGCGGAGGGATATCCATTCCCCCGGTGGAGGCTCCGGAGCGGATTACGATTCCAAGGGCGATTCCGATACCGAATCCGGAGAACAGGGTACACAATAATATATCCTGCGTCAGCACATAATCCCCTATGAATTGTTCAAAGAGTTCCAGTGCCATTGGGTATAGGAATGTGCTTGCCAGAGTCGTGATAGCGAAAGATTTCCCTAATGAAATATATCCCAGGATAAGCATGGTGATGTTAAAAACCAGGACGAATGCTGAGACCTTGATATGGAACAGATGGTTCACGGTAAGTGCGATACCGGTGGTACCGCCTGTTACTAGGCCTGACGGCAGCAGGAATAACTTGACTGTCAGTGCATATAGAGCATTGCCTAATACTACGGCGAACAGAGATGACAGTGTCTGATAAAATGGTCTTCTTGTATTCATAATATTCTCCCTTCGATTATTTCCTGAATAATAAAAAACACGTTTGCCAGGAAGATTTTCCCTAACAAACGTGGATCAAGGCTGTGCCTAATACATAGATATCATACTAAAATATGATTGAAAATGTCAAGATGAAAATCGTATGTGATTTTTCTGTCAAACATCCCCCTACGGGGCTTGCGGAAGATTCCGTGTTTTTTTAACATATAGATAGAATTCGTAATACTTTCGTGAAAGTGATGTGTGGAGGGATTGGCTGATGAAAAGGAATGTATTTACACGATTGTTAACAGGAATCATGGCAATTAGTATGCTAAGTGCATGTGGCTCTTCTGATACAGCAAAGGAGGATCATGTCGAAGAAGATAAGAAAGATGAGTTAGTAGTTGCAGTAGGAGATATGACAGAAGGAGACTATGATGCCTGTCAGGGATATACCATGTATGGCACGAATATCTTCTATTCTTCACTTCTGAAGATTAATAAAGAGATTGAGACGGAAGGAGATCTGGCAAAGGATTATCAGATTAGCGAAGATGGGATGATCTATACATTCCATCTTCGGGATGATGTCAAGTTCTCGGATGGGGAAATTGTTACGGCAGAAGATGTGGTATTTACTTATGAGACTGCGAAGGAGACCGGGGCGAGTGTGGATCTGACTATGATGGATAAAGTAGAAGCGTTAGATGATACAACGGTTCAGTTTACACTGAATAAAGCGTATTCGCCATTCATAAGGACAGTGGCTTTACAGGGAATCGTTGCCGAACATGCATATGGGGATGACTATGCTGCGAATCCGGTTGCAAGCGGACCGTTCAAAGTGAAGCAGTTGGATGTGGGACAGCAGTTGATCGTGGAACCGAATGAATATTATGATGGGGAGCAGTCGGAGTTTACACAGATTACATTTCTAAATATCGATGAAGAGACGGCGTTGTCTTATGCACAGGCAGGTACTCTGGATGTGGTTAAGATCAATCCGGAATATGCCTATGAGGAAGTAGATGGAATGCATCTGGAGACGTATGCAACATCGGATAACCGGGGATTCGCGCTCCCTTGTATTCCTGAGACGAAGACAGAGGATGGAACCATTGTGGGGAATAATGCAACCTGCGATGTGGCAGTGAGAAAGGCGCTGAATATCGGAATCGACAGGGAAGAGATTATTGAAAATGCGCTCAATGGAATCGGGACGCCTTCCTGGGTAAGGTTCGAGAACCTGCCGTGGGCAAATGAAGAACCGGGACTGGAAGACGGACAGGTGGAAGAGGCGTGCAAACTTCTGGAAGAAGCAGGATGGGTAGATACGGATGGTGATGGTGTCCGTGAAAAGGATGGCAGAGAGTGCAAACTGACGATTACCGGACGTACCGATGATCTGCAGAGATATAATCTTGCGGTAGCGTTTGCAGAGAATGCAGAGAAACTTGGAATCAAGATTACGGCAGAAGCGAAGGATTGGACGACCTGTAAGGAGGAAGGAAGAAGGAATCCTACCTGTATCGGTACGGGAGATTATAATTTTATTGATGTGTACAATGCATTTGCTTCGGAGTTCGCAGATCCATTGAGTGTGAGTCTGAGCAATGCCGCAATGTATATGAATGAGACGGTGGATGGATATCTTGAGCAGGCACTTGCGGCTACGACAGAAGAAGAGGCTGTCGAATATCTAAAGAAGGCGCAGTATGACGGGGAGACAGGACCGAATGTGGATTATCCCTATATCTGGCTGGTGAATATTGACCATACATACTTTATCAGAGATGGACTGGATGTAGGAACACAGATGATCCACCCTCATGGACACGGACTTCCGATCATTCAGAATATGAATGAGTGGAAATATATTGCCGAGTAAAGGAATGAATCGTGATGATGAATATGATGAAATATATAGCGGGCACACTGTTTCGGATGCTTCTGCTGCTTGTGGGAGTATCTCTGGTCAGTTTTATTCTGGTCGTATCTTCTCCGATTGATCCGGTGGAAGCGTATGTGGGCTCGGAATCGAATATATCTCAGGAGCAGAAGGATGTGATCGCTGAATACTGGGGACTGAATGATCCCCCGGTTCAGCGATATCTTACGTGGATCAGGAATCTTCTGCATGGGGATATGGGAACATCGATTGCATTCAAGAAGCCGGTAGTGCAGGTGCTGGAAGAGCGATTTATTACTTCGGCGGCATTGATGCTTACGGCATGGGTGATATCCGGTGTGCTGGGGTTCATGCTTGGAGTTGTGGCGGGAACTTTCTCGGATAGTCTGGCAGATCGGGTGCTCAAGACCTTCTGTTTTGTGATGTCATCTACGCCGGCATTCTGGATTGGGCTATTGTTGCTGGTTGTATTCGCAGTTCACCTGGGCTGGTTCCCGGTAGGGTTCTCGGTTCCGGTGGGAAAGGCGGCGAGTGAAGTGACCATCTGGGAGAGAATCCATCATCTGGTATTGCCTGCATTGACGCTGAGTATTACCGGTGTATCGAATATTGCCCTTCATACAAGGCAGAAGATGATGGATGTTATGAAGAGTGAATATGTATTATTTGCCAGAGCCAGGGGAGAGAGCCGCTGGCAGATTGTAAAGCGTCATGGATTGCGTAATATTGCGATTCCTGCGATTACCTTGCAGTTTGCGTCATTCAGCGAGTTATTTGGCGGCAGTGTGCTGGCTGAACAGGTATTTTCCTATCCGGGGCTTGGCAATGCTGCGACGATTGCGGGGCTTAAGGGGGATGTGCCGATGCTGCTTGGAGTGGCGATGTTCTCGGTTGTCTTTGTATTCGTAGGAAATTTCATTGCGAATCTCCTGTATGGGCTTCTGAATCCTGAGATCAGGGAGGGTGGCAGAGTATGAGGAATGTGAATCGAAGAACGAAAACACTGCTTCTTATAGGGATGATCTGTGTGATATTATTGGGAATTGCAGCCTCTGGCCTGGTGATGAATCCAGAGAGTTATGCACCTGACTATGCTGCAAAAAAACTGCCGCCGTCGGCGGCACACTGGTTCGGAACGGATTATCTGGGACGGGATATGTTCTGTCGGACGATAAAGGGACTGTCCACCAGTATTTTGCTTGGAACTTTGGCAGCGGGCGTCAGTGCGGTGATAGCGCTGGTCTTCGGAATTTTATCTGCTACGGTTGGAGGCGTGATTGATAAGATGATCTCCTATCTGGTGGATCTGTTTATGGGAATTCCGCACCTGGTACTTCTGATGCTGATATCATTTGCTTTGGGAAAGGGGCTAAAAGGTGTGATTATCGGAATTGCGCTGACTCACTGGCCGAATCTTACCAGAGTAATTCGCGCGGAGGTGCTGCAGATTAAGAATATGCAGTATGTAAAAGCAGCCGAGAGATTCGGGAGGACGAAGGTGCAGATCGCATGTGAGCATATCATACCACATGTGATTCCGCAGTTCATTGTAGGTCTGATTCTGTTATTCCCTCACGCGATCCTGCATGAGGCGGGAGTCACTTTCCTGGGATTCGGTCTGGGTGTGGATACGCCGGCGATTGGGATTATCTTATCAGAGGCGCTGAAGCATATCTCTACAGGGATGTGGTGGCTGGTATTTTTCCCGGGAATGCTGTTAGTTATGGTGGTGATGCTGTTCGATAAATTGGGCGATGATATCAAGTTATTGATTGATCCGATGAGCGCGCAGGAGTAGGAGGAAGAGATGGAACATAAGGAACCTATATTGGATATTAAGAATCTGTCCGTATCTTTTCGTATGTATGAGAAAGGATTGGAGCAGAAAGACTTAAAAGTAATCAGTAATCTGAATATCCATGTGGATGAGGGAGAGATCCTGGCGATCGTGGGTTCTTCCGGTTCTGGGAAAAGTCTGCTGGCAAGCACTGTCTTGGGAATTCTTCCTAAGAATGCATCGGTAACGGGCGATATGCGTTATTATGGACAGCCGATGACGATAGAATTGCAGCAGC
The DNA here is from genome assembly GCF_050313795.1 of Bariatricus sp. SGI.154. Classification (NCBI taxonomy): domain Bacteria; kingdom Bacillati; phylum Bacillota; class Clostridia; order Lachnospirales; family Lachnospiraceae; genus Bariatricus; species Bariatricus sp. SGI.154. The sequence goes on along the minus strand of NZ_JBNPMC010000015.1, from coordinate 47,058 downwards.
GGCTTCGGGGACGGGAGATTGCGTTGGTACCTCAGTCTGTGGAGTATCTTGACCCACTGATGAAGACGGGAAAGCAGGTGGTCGGAGTAAGAGGAACGAAGGAAAAACAGAGGCTTGCATTCAAGCGTTATGGGCTTCAAAGAGAAGTGGAAGAACTGTATCCTTTCCAACTGTCCGGAGGCATGGCGCGAAGGGTTCTTGTCTCTACGGCGGTAATCGGGGATGCGAAACTGATTGTTGCAGATGAGCCGACACCCGGGATGAGTAAGGCTATGGCAGAAGAAGCCATGAGCAATTTTCGGACGCTGGCAGATGAGGGGAAGGGAATCATTCTGATCACACACGATATTGATCTTGCGTTTGAGTATGCAGACCGGATTGCGATATTCTATGCAGGAACGACGGTGGAGACGGCTTTGGCAGAGGATTTTGGCAGAGGACCGGAAGCACTTCGGCATCCCTATTCGAAGGCATTGTGGGAGGCACTTCCACAGAACGGATTCAAGCCGATTCCAGGTACACAGCCATATGCAGGTTCTATTCCGGGTGGCTGTCTGTTTGCGCCCCGATGTCTGTATAAGACGGAGGAATGTCTGGGGGAGATTCCGATGCGTACTTTGCGCGGAGGGGAGGTGTGCTGTATTCATGCTGATTGAGGCAAAGGATATTTGTTTTTCTTATAGGAAGAATCGAAGCATACTGGAACATGTGGACTTCACGATGGATGCAGGAGAACGGGTTGCGCTTGTAGGACCGTCCGGATGCGGCAAGAGTACACTGGCTCAGATCCTGGCGGGTTACTTAAAGCCTGAGAGCGGAACCATCTTATTCGAGGGAAAACCACTTCCAAGGAAAGGGTATTGTCCGGTACAACTCATCTATCAGCATCCGGAGAAAGCGGTGAATCCCAGATGGAAACTGAGTCGGACACTGACGGAAGGCTGGGAGCCGCAGGAGGAACTGCTTAAGTGGATGGGAATTGAGAAGGAGTGGCTGTCCAGATACCCGGCAGAATTATCGGGAGGAGAGTTGCAGCGGTTCTGTATCGCAAGGGCTATGAGTCCTAAGACCAGATGCGTGATTGCGGATGAGATGACTGCGATGCTGGATGTGATCACGCAGGCACAGATCTGGGATGTAATGCTTAAGATGGCAGAGCGAAGGAAACTGGGGCTTCTGGTTGTGACACATCGTATGGAACTGGCAGAGAGGATATGTACGAGAGTGGTGAGATTCGAGGAGTTGGTGGAAGAGAATCCGGCTAACGTGTTATAGTGATTAATCATACAGACATGTGGAAGGGCTGCCTTACAGAATTATCATCTGTAAGACAGCCCCAATGTTAACATAAAGATATAGTATTTATTCTGAAATCAGCCAGTCAATTAAATTGATGGATTTTATACCATCATAGGAAGAATCCATTCCGGTATTCATGGAAAGAACTATCTTCTCATATGCTTCCAGCAGTGCATTTACATAGGCTTGAACTGTATGAGCACGAGGTGTTCCTTTTCGATTGCCATCTTCGAGCAGTCCTTCGTTCAACAGAGTGTTTCCAATAGAGGAGACAGATATACTGCTTCCGATGTTATCTGCAAGAAACATGACAATCTTTTTCAAGAGAACAGAGTCTGTGATTCTTTTTTGTCCTCTGCGATTTTCCCGTTCAAGAATATCTCTTATAATTACGGTAGAGTAGATGCCCTCAAGTAACACCCATGCTTTTTCTTGGTCTAATCCTACATCGGCAATACCCGGCATTCCTCCAAATCGCATATAAGCATCGAAAACCTCACGAAGCTCATAATGTTCCCCTGTTTTATCAAAGACCTGTTTGCGGGTGCCACCTAACGCGCTTTTTGAAGTTTATGCACTGAAGTGCAAAAACTATCAAAATTCGACTATTTTTGCACTCTACAAGAAGAGGATGACTATATCATCATAAACAGAAGCACGGTGTTATTTCACCAGCGGATGGAACGGTCGAGTCCCATAATGGTAGTGACTGCACCATCGTTTTTCATGCTTGCCCAGATTAAAGATTAGGGAGTTGATACTGGAAAAATATAATGAAACAGCCTAAAACTAGTTGCGATAACAGAAGAATTCGGCTAATATGGAAGTGCAATAAAAAAAGCCGAAGGGGAGCGGAGAATTATATTGTTCCGATATGGACAATATAGAGTTTTCTGGGAAGGACAGGATTATCGATCTGTTAATATTGGGAATGCGAAGGGGGGAACGTTTTGAGGATATCGGAACCTATATGTGGCATGGATTATGAATTATTATTAAATGAAATTCTGAACATCGGAAAAGAGATGGTAAAAAGCGGTGCGGAGACGGATCGTGCAGAGGACAGTATCTATCGGATGATTGAAAGTTATGATGTGGAGCAGTGCAGTGTATTCGTAATACAGAGCAACATTCAGGCGACGATCAGACCGACAGGCGGGCATTATATCACGCAGGTCAGGAGAGTACACAGGACGGGATTTCATTATGACAGACTGGACTATCTGAATAATCTGTCCAGATACATATGCAGGAATACTCCATCAGTGGAAGAGATCCGTGAGAAATATGAGGAAGTCATGAACCGTAAGCCGCAGCCTATGTATCAGAAATACTTGTCGGCAATCCTGGGCGGCGTTGGGTTCGGCGTGTATTTTGGCTGTGATCTGGCAGATACCATTGTCGGAATTCTCATATGCGCGTTGATAGAAGTATATTTTGGCAGTATGCTTGAAAAGAAAGAGCAGAACCTTGTAGTGTATAACATTATCATCGCCTTTTTGTCCTCGGCGGCGGTATTCTTAGTTGCTAAGTTGGGACTTGGACATCACCCGGATCGGATCGTACTGGGACTTAACATGGTACTGATAAGCGGGCTGGGCGTAACGAATGGAATCAGAGATATCTTGAATCGGGCTTATCTGTCAGGGATATTGAATGTAGCCAATGCATGTCTGGGTGCAATAGCGATTGCGTGTGGTACGGGTCTTGCTATGGTTCTGTTCGAGGGAGATATGTATGAGATGTATATTGCACCGAGTATTATTGTGCAGTTGGTTACTTGCGGTGTGGCGAGCATGGGATTCGCAATGATGTTTAAGGCGTCGGTTCTGCATTCCGTCTATGCAGGGATTGGCGGGCTGATTAACTGCGGCTGTTATCTGCTTGTACAGCATTTTAATGGGAACAGTTTTACCGCAGTTATGGCAGGCGCGACTTTTGTAGCGGCATATGCGTATGCGATGTCAAGATTCCACAAGGCACCATCGACGATTTTTCTGACGACTGCGATCATGCCGGTGATTCCGGGAGCGACATTGTTTTACATGATGCATGGAGTTGTGCAGGCAGATTATGCATTAGCGAAACAGCAGACCATCTTATTGGGACAGACTTGTATTGCGATTGCATTTGGTTTCCTGCTGGTAGAAATTGCGACCCGTTATGTGGGGGAAAGGATGAAAGCCTTATGATCGAGTTGAATGAAAATGCGATTGCCTATATGAAAAGACTGGGATTTGCAGATATTGTTCTGGACGCGACATTGTATACCAGTTGATGTGCGCCTCCGCGTACGGAGGTATCAGTAGGTTTTACTGATAAGAAGAAGGAGTATTATATTAGCCGGGGATATCATTGTGATGAGAGTGTGATGGGGAAGGTGTATTATCCTGCTCAAGGTGTACGGACAGAGGAGCAGATTGTGGTTCGTTATATGGAATATCCGTGGATCAGTACATTCGAGGTGGAGGGAATCCAAGTGATTCCGCCTGAAAAGGAAGCGGATGAGCAGCCGGAGGACTCTATGCAAAATAACAATAAGGATGGCTTTATAAGATGAAGAAAGATACGCATATATTAAAAAAACCGCTGGTTGTCTGTGCGGTTGCGCTTTTGTGCTGCACATTGTGGGGAAGCGCGTTTCCAAGTATCAAGATTGGATACAGGCTTTTTGGCATTCAGGGAGAGGATACGATGTCCCAGATGCTGTTCGCGGGATACAGGTTTACACTGGCAGGTGTGATGGTGATCCTGATTGGCAGTTTTCTAAAGAAAAGTTTTATGAGACCGAAATCATCTTCGTGGTTCATGGTAATCAAACTGGGGGCAGTGCAGACGATATTCCAATATGTTTTCTTTTATATGGGACTGGCACATACGACAGGGGTAAAATCTTCGATTATTACGGCGTCTAACGTATTCCTGGCTATATTTTTGTCAGTTTTGGTATTTCGGGAAAGATTATCTGTCGGGAAATTCTTAGGCTGCCTTGTTGGATTTGCGGGAGTAATTCTCATTAATCTGACCGGAGGGAAGATGGATATGAATCTGTCTTTGGCAGGAGAAGGTTCCATGCTTGTGTCGGCATTTGCATCGGCACTTTCTTCGGTGATGATAAAGGGGTATTCCAGCCGGGAGGATACGTTCACGCTTTGTGGATATCAATTCTTCTTTGGCGGGATTGTCCTGTCTATGATTGGATGGATCTGCGGAGGAAGGGTGACTGGATTTACAGGGGTATCGACGCTTCTGCTGATCTATATGGGACTGATCTCGGCGGTAGCCTATTCACTATGGAGCATTTTGCTAAAGTACAATCCGGTGGGGAAAGTGGCGGTATTCGGATTCGCCAATCCGATTATTGGCGTGATCCTCTCGGCTTTGTTGCTTGGGGAAAAGAACCAAGCATTTACACTTAAGGGGTTAGTGGCGCTTCTCTTGGTATGTATCGGGATTGTGATGGTGAACCGTGGGGAGAAGTGATAGAGAGAAGAGTAAAATGAAAAGGAGGAAGACAATGAGGGAACAGTTATCTGAATTAATGAAGAAAGTATCGGCAGAGAATGGTGCCAGGTTTAAACCAGAGGTTCAGTTGAGCGAAAAGGTGATTAAAAACGCATTAGCATCTTATGGCAGTGTATGCAGCAGAAGCGATATTGTTGGCATATGGGATACGACTCTTATGGGAAGTGGAAAAGGGGGATATATTCTGGCAATAGACGGATTATATGGCTCGGATTTTGATAAATTACGCAGCAGTAAAGTGAAGAAAGTCCCATTTAAGGGATTATGTGGTGTTCGTCAAAGTGGCGTGAAAGATGCGTTTATCACTGCTGCGTATTAGGATGCGAAGGAACTTGTCATATACGTCGGGCGTGTATATATGGCAGCGATACAGGGAGTATTAGATGGCGTTATTGCTATCAATAATAAGGCAGCCGAGCAGGAAAAAAACAAAGAAAGTGTGGCTGTAAATTCCAAGAAGAAACGGAAGCCAAGGCAAAAACCTGAGCCAAAGAAAGAAGTAAAGCCGGAACCAAAGAGGGAAGTAAAGCCAGAGCCAAAAGAGGAAGTGAAGCCAGAGCCAAAAAAGGAGGCGAAGTCGAAACCAAAAAAGGAAGTAAAACCAGAGCCAAAAGAGGAAGTAAAACCAGAGCCAAAAAAGGAAGCAAAACCGAAACCGAAGAAGGAAGTGCAGACAGAGCAAGAGCCGGGAATAAGTAAGAAGGTGGAAAGTAAAGAAAAGGAGCAGCAATTAAATCTGAATGAATGTTATGTGCAGGGAATGGATCTGTACATGCTTTTTGAATATGATCAGGCATTTCCACTGCTGAAGTATGTATGTGATCATATTTCTCCTAAAGAAAAGAAATATGCAGATGCACAGAATGCTTTGGGTTGGATGTATGAGGAGGGCAAGGGAGTTGAGGAAAATCTGGATATGGCGCTTCGATATTATTTATTCTCTGCTGAAAACGGAAATGTGAATAGCAAGTACGGATATATTCGCATGGTACAAAGACGTGAGGAAACAGAAGAGGAGCGCATGCAAGCAGTGAGATATATCGGACAACTCGAAAGTATTAAGGTCATTGTTGAGGATGAGTACCGCGAAGGATTGGAGTTGTATAAAAAGAGAAAGTTTAAGAAGGCATTTGAATCTTTGCTTATAGCTGCAGAGGGCGGTTATATGGAGGCACAGTATGGTGTGGCGACGATGTACCAGGCAGGACAGGGGACTGCCGTGGATGATGCAGAAGCATTGAAATGGTTCCTGAAAGCAGCAGCACAGGGACATGCGGAATCCCAGTTTGAATGCGGCTGTATGTATGAAATCGGGAAAGGAACCCAAAGGGATGAATCAGAAGCGTTGCGCTGGTTTCTGCGGGCGGCAAAGAGAGGGCATGTTGAATCTGCGTATCTGTGCAGTGTTCTGTATATGGATGAGGCGACCCCACAGAGTGATCCTGAAAAGGGTATGTATTGGCTTAAGATAGCGGCAGAGCATGGAAGCAAGAATGCGAAAAGGAAGTTAGAAAATTTGTGATTTGCAGAAGCGTATAATTGTATTAGCGGGCGGAGAAACGGAAGTTCCTTCGCCCGTAGTAGTTGCCATAGCATCCGAAGGGAACCGCACGTGGCAGATCCTGTAGGTTATGGATGAAATGTGCTAAACAAGTTCCGCGATTCTTGACACCCCCACGTATACCTCGGAAATTTTAAACCAGGTTGAATAGTCTACGATCCCAGTTGCAGGAAGACCGAATACGGACTGGAATTTTTTAACGGCTGCTTCCGTTGCAGGACCAAAGATTCCATCTGCAGTAACTCTTGGTATCGCAGGATATGCACTGGAGATAACGGCAAGCTGTTCCTGCATTTGCCTTACTTTGTCACCGGAAGAGCCTTTGGTCAGATTATATCCCGGCCAGGAAGAGGGGATGCCGGAGATGGCTTCTGCGGTATTGATATACATGTCTTCGCCGTAATAGTAGCGCAGGATCTCGATGGCGGAGTAGCCTTGCTCGCCTAGGGAACAGGATCCCCACTGTGTCATCCAGTTTGGACATTGCACCTGTCTGCCGTCGCAATACTGTGTCAGGATTGGCTGGCGTACGTTCGGGCGTGAGAGATAATCAGCAAAAAGTTCGTCTACGATAACAGAGATTGTATTGAATATATTACGTTCCGGAATCCATTTGTGGTCGAATGCAGTAGAAGAGGTAATGGTAAAATCATATCCTTGATTCCGATACCACTCCGTATATACCCGGTTCAAAGTAAATGACATAATCGCAAGCACATTCGCCCGAATCGTATTCGCGGGCCAGGTGGCATAGATCTCGCTGGATGCCACATTCTTGATATAGTCTTTATATTTGACATAATAATTCTGAGCAGTGGAATCCCGTGGACTTCCGTCATGGACGACAATGTATTCCGGGACCACTACGCGGCTTAGAACGATCTCGCCTGTCTCGCTTACTGGCTTAATCTCATCTTCCGGTATTTTCGGCGGATAGGTTCCATATAATGTATGTGCAGGGATAACGAATACTTCCTCAGAGGGACGCGTGGTATCCATAGGTCTGAGGGCTATGTTCTGGATGGCAGTGACGGTAGGAAGGATCTCCGCGCCGGCAATGCTGACAGGTTCGAATCCCGGGGCTTCTATCTGGAGTGTATATTCTGAGTAGGGCTGTTCTTCGATGTCAGGATTCAGGCTGTAGTCCAAAGGAGGAGCATCCAGTTCGATGGCCTCCGTCTGACCGGAGGAATCAGTGGTAAGCTGTTCTAGCTGGCTGTCGGGAACGCCGGTGTATGAGATGGATATCGTGGCATCTGCTACCGGGTATGCATTGACTTCGGAAGTAATATTGATCTGCAGTCTGCCCTTATCAGGGGTATCTGACTGACTTGCTTTCATATCATTCATAGAAGTACCTCATAGAAACTCTCTTACAGTTATGATATGATAATGTAAAGAAAGCGTTACTAAGATTGTATAATAAAGGAGCGTTCATGAAGAGAAAGAGAAGACGAAGAGGCTGTATACATACGATTATAGTATTGGTGTGTGTGATATGCATTGGAATGTCAGCACTTGTATTGCTGCATACCACTGGTCTGGGATCGGGGATGGTTCGGGGAATTGAAGATGAGCTTAAGAAACCGCAGGAGATTCCCTATCAGAAGACAGTAATTGCGGAGGAAGTATTTGCCGGCAAATATTATTATCAGAAGTTAGGAGAAGAAGATCGGCAGGCATATCAGGAGATTCTTCAGGGAGTACAGGAGTATGTATCAGAGATATATATCCATGCTTCGGATGCCGATAGGGCTAATGGACTGCTTCAGTATGTGCTGAAGGATTTTCCGGAGGTTTTCTGGTGCGATGGCACGGCAACAGCCACTTCGTATGAAGGGGATGAGCCGTATACGGTGTTGAAGCCTGTCTATGCATATGATGAGGTGGCAAGGGCGGCAATGCAAGATGAGATTGAGGTATCCGTATCAGAATGCCTGGCTGGTATATCGGCAGAAGATACAGAGTATCAGAAGATTCTGTATGTCTATGAATATATTGTGAATACGGTAGATTATGATCTGGATGCTTCGGATAATCAGAATATCTATAGTGTTTTTGGCAATCATCGTTCCGTCTGTGCGGGGTATTCGAAGGCAACGCAGTATCTGTTGGAACGGCTTGGCATATTCTGTACGTATGTAACCGGAACGACCAGCGGCGGACAGAATCATGCATGGAATCTGGTTATGTGTGATGGAGACTATTATTATGTGGATACAACATGGGGAGATCCGGTCTTCCAGGCAGCAGAGGGAGAAGAGGTGAACCGTCTGCAGAATATCAGTTATGATTATATGTGTTGTAATGATGCGGAACTTCTTAAGAATCATACGCCGGATGCAGATGTGGAACTTCCGGCATGTACGAAATCAGATAGAAACTACTATGTAATGAATGGTATGTATTATGATACTTATGACAGTTATACGGTGCTTCAGAGGATGAATGAGGTGATTGCGGCAAAAGGGAATCCGGTGGTGTTGAAGTTCTCAGACGGTGGAGTCTATGGGCAGGCACATGATGACGTGTTTCAGAACGTAGTGAAGAGTGCGGCGCAGAATCTTGCGGAGTGGTATGGACTTACGGAAGTAAAGTATCAGTATATGGATGAGCCGGAACTCAATAAGATTACAATTTATTGGCAGTATGAGTAAAAAAGAAAATGTCTGAAAATTTCCGAAAAGAGTAGAAAAAGTTGTGTAAATGCATAGTTGAAAAAAGAAAGATTTTGTAGTATAATCTTTACAATTTGTGGAGACGAGGGTGTCTTAAAACATGTATGATAAGAAGGGGGCAGTTGTGCATGCACATACTGCCTTTTTTACGGGGAAGATACCTGGTCTTGAATAATCAGGAAGGGAATAGGTGAATATATGAAAGCATTTCTTATATTGGAAGACGGAACCGTCTTTACGGGAACCAGTATAGGTTCGACACGAGATATGATTAGCGAGATTGTGTTTAATACTTCAATGACAGGTTATCTTGAGGTATTAACTGACCCTTCTTACGCCGGACAGGCCGTTGTGATGACCTATCCATTGATTGGCAATTATGGAATTACGCCGGATATGGAATCGAAGAAGGCATGGCCGGATGGCTATATCGTAAGAGAATTATCCAGAATGCCAAGTAATTTCCGTTGTGAAGGCAGTATTCAGGATTTCCTGAAAGAACAGGATATTCCGGGAATAGCCGGAATTGATACCCGCGCGCTGACCAAGATTCTTCGCGAGAAGGGTACGATGAACGGAATGATTACTACGAATGAGAATTACGATCTTGAAGAGATTCTTCCGAAACTGAAATCTTATGTGGTGGGGGATGTAGTCTCTAAAGTTACCTGTGATAAGAAATATGTCTTAGAAGGCAGTGGCCCGAAGGTTGCATTGATGGACTTCGGAGCGAAGAATAATATTGCCAAGTCTCTGAATCAGAGAGGATGTGAAGTGACGGTCTATCCGGCTTTTACATCTGCTGAAGAAATCATTGAATCTAATCCGGACGGAATCATGCTCTCCAATGGACCTGGCGATCCGTCAACCTGCGTATCTATTATTGAAGAAATCAAGAAGTTATACCATACAGATATTCCGATTTTTGCGATCTGCCTGGGACATCAGTTGATGGCTCTTGCAAATGGTGGAAAGACTTATAAATTAAAATACGGACACCGCGGAGGCAACCACCCGGTGAAGGACTTAAGCAATAACCGTGTATATATTTCTTCACAGAATCATGGCTATGCAGTGGATGCATCTACGATTGATCCGGAGATTGCAGAAGCAGCATTCGTGAATGTCAATGATGGAACCAATGAAGGAATGGCATATAAAGGAAAGAACATCTTCACCGTGCAGTTCCATCCGGAAGCATGCCCGGGACCGCAGGATTCCGGTTACTTGTTCGATCGTTTTATGGATATGATGAAAGGAGCGAGATAAATGCCTAGAAATAAAGATATTAAAAAAGTATTGGTAATTGGCTCCGGTCCTATTGTCATTGGACAGGCAGCAGAGTTTGACTACGCAGGAACGCAGGCTTGTCGTTCCCTGAAAGAAGAAGGGCTTGAAGTTGTTCTTCTGAATTCCAATCCGGCAACGATTATGACGGATAAGGATATTGCAGACCGCGTATATATTGAGCCTCTGACGGTGGAAGTGGTAGAACAGTTGATCTTAAAAGAGAAGCCGGACAGCGTCCTCCCAACCCTGGGCGGACAGGCCGCTTTGAACCTTGCTATGGAACTTGAGGAAAATGGCTTCCTGAAGCGTAATAATGTGCGTCTGATCGGAACGACTTCTGAGACAATTAAGAAGGCGGAAGACCGTCTGGAATTTAAGACGACTATGGAGAAGATCGGTGAGCCTTGTGCGGCATCTCTGGTGGTTGAGACTGTGGAAGATGGTATCAGATTTGCAGAGGAGATTGGATTCCCGGTTGTGCTTCGTCCGGCATATACTTTGGGCGGGAGCGGCGGCGGTATCGCCCATGACAGAACTCAGTTGGTGGAGATTCTGGAGAATGGACTTCGTCTGTCCCGTGTTGGACAGGTGTTGGTGGAGCGTTGTATCGCCGGATGGAAAGAGATTGAGTATGAGGTGATGCGTGACAGCAATGGCAACTGCATTACCGTATGTAATATGGAGAATATTGACCCGGTTGGTGTGCACACTGGTGACAGTATCGTTGTTGCACCTTCACAGACTCTTGGGGATAAGGAGTATCAGATGCTGCGTACTTCTGCGCTGAATATCATCAGTGAGTTGAATATTACTGGTGGGTGTAATGTTCAGTATGCGCTGCACCCGGAGACATTCGAATATTGTGTGATCGAAGTGAACCCTCGTGTCAGCCGTTCTTCTGCGCTGGCCTCTAAGGCGACGGGATATCCGATTGCCAAGGTTGCTGCTAAGATTGCACTTGGATATACGCTGGATGAGATCAAGAATGCAGTTACTAAGAAGACGTATGCAAGTTTTGAGCCGATGCTGGATTACTGCGTTGTAAAGATACCAAGACTTCCGTTCGATAAGTTCATCAGCGCGAAGCGTACGCTGACCACGCAGATGAAAGCGACCGGAGAGGTTATGAGTATCTGTGATAATTTTGAAGGGGCTCTTATGAAAGCCATTCGTTCTCTGGAGCAGCATGTGGATAGCCTATTGTCTTATGATTTCTCTCATTTATCAAGAGAGGATTTGTTAGAGGAACTGGCAGTAGTAGATGACCAGAGAATCTGGAAGATTGCGGAGGCAATCCGCCGCGGCATCTCCTATGATCAGATTCACGAGATTACGAAGATTGATAAATGGTTCATTGATAAGATTGCGATTCTGGTAGAGATGGAGCAGTCCCTGAAGGCATGCGCGCCGAAGGTTGCAGCAGGTAATGTTGGACTTGATAAGGAACTTTTGAAAGAAGCGAAGCGTCTGGAGTTCCCGGACAATGTAATCGCGAGACTGACTGGTCTTGATGAGCGTAAGGTTCATGACTTAAGACATGAGTATGGAATTACGGCTTCTTATAAGATGGTTGATACTTGTGCGGCAGAATTCGCAGCCGAGACACCTTATTATTATTCTGTATTTGGAAGTGAGAATGAGGTGGCAGAGACTTCTGGCAAGAAGAAGGTGCTGGTGCTTGGTTCAGGACCGATCCGTATCGGGCAGGGAATCGAGTTCGACTTTTGTTCCGTACATTGTACATGGGCATTTGCCAAAGAAGGATACGAGACGATTATTGTAAATAATAACCCGGAGACGGTTAGTACTGACTTCGATATTGCGGATAAATTGTATTTTGAGCCGCTGACACCGGAAGATGTGGAGAGCATCGTGGATCTGGAGAAGCCGGATGGAGCAGTTGTGCAGTTCGGCGGACAGACGGCGATCAAACTGACAGAGTCTCTGATGAAGATGGGGGTGCCGATCCTTGGAACTTCTGCAGAGAATGTTGATGCGGCAGAGGACCGTGAGCTGTTCGATGAGATTCTGGAGAAATGTGGAATCCCAAGACCGACCGGAGGCACCGTATTTACCGCAGAAGAGGCGAAAGAAGTTGCGAACAGACTGGGATATCCGGTACTGGTTCGGCCTTCTTACGTGCTTGGAGGCCAGGGAATGCAGATTGCAATTAATGACCACGATATTGATGAATTTATCGGTATCATTAATCGGATTGCACAGGATCATCCGATTCTGGTAGATAAGTATCTGCAGGGGAAAGAGATTGAAGTAGATGCCGTATGTGACGGCGAGGATATCTTGATTCCTGGCATTATGGAGCATATTGAGCGTGCCGGAATCCATTCTGGTGACAGTATCTCCGTATATCCGGCACAGAGTATCTCTGAGAAGACGAAGCGTACGATTGAGGATTATACGAAGAAACTGGCTCAGTCACTGCATGTAATCGGACTGATCAATATTCAGTTTATCGTGTGTGGAGAAGATGTATACGTCATCGAAGTGAATCCGCGTTCCAGCCGTACGGTTCCATACATCAGCAAGGTGACGGGAATCCCGATTGTACCGCTGGCAACGAAGGTAATTATTGGAAGCAAGATCAAAGACTTGGGATACACGCCGGGATTGCAGCCAGAGGCAGATTATTTTGCTGTAAAGATGCCGGTATTCTCCTTCGAGAAGATCCGTGGCGCAGATATCAGCCTTGGACCAGAGATGAAGTCTACGGGAGAATGTCTGGGTATCGCTAAAACGTTCGACGAGGCGCTTTATAAAGCTTTCCTTGGTGCAGGTATCAAACTTCCAAAGTACAAGAATATGATTATGACTGTACGTGATGAGGATAAGGAAGAGGCAGTAGAGATTGGGCGTAGATTCGAGAAGATCGGCTATCGTATTTTTGCGACAAAGGGTACGGCAGAGGCACTGAAGGCAGGCGGAGTGAAGGCAAATGCGGTTAATAAGATCGAGCAGGAATCTCCGAATCTTATGGATCTGATCCTTGGTCATAAGATTGATCTGGTTATTGATACGCCGCCGCAGGGAGCAGACAGATCCAGAGATGGATTCGTGATCCGCAGAAATGCGATCGAGACGGGTGTGAATGTGCTGACAGCGATTGATACGGCAGAGGCATTGATTACCAGTCTGGAGAATACGGATATTAAGAAATTGGCGTTGATTGATATTGCGACGATATAGGGGAATTTAGTTTAGTAAGAGTTGGATGAAGAGTGGACGGCACAGAGGGCAGATGGGGTGGTTCCACACCGGGATCAGTCGCCTACAAGCCGTAAGTTCAAGAGAGGCATGGAACCGTCCCATCTGCCCTCTATGCCTGACATTCTTTGGGGGGAACTCTTTATAAACTGTGGGGGATTCCTGGTGAGGATGGGTGTGGAACGGTGTTGGCTGGTATCTATATGGAAAAGTGGATTTACATACCTTAGCGTAGAAAAACTCGCCTTACGGTATGTAATATAGTGCAGATCATAAGCCGGTCTATGCGCATACCTGTCAACTAATTTAGAAAAGTACATCTGCTATATACAATGACAAAAAATTGCAGACAAAGCATATTACCTTCATTAATCTGTGTCTTAAACACGAAATTCCTGTTTACTTCATGAATATAAATCCGTTCCACTCCTAATCTGTTACCCATCCCATACCCTTCCTCCCACATCCCCGCCAGGAATCCTCTCCGTTCATGAAGAGTTACACATAAGAATGTCAGGCAGAGAGGGGTAGTATGGCAGTTCATATCCGTAGAAGAACCGTACAATCCGTTGGTAAAAAAGAGGTCTGAAATCAGGATGAATTCTGTGCCACAAGCACAGAATTCAAGAATGTCTGAGTCGGAAAAATCTTTCAGATTTTCTCCGACGATTACATTCGATTCCTGATTCCAGACCTCTTTTGAACCTACGAATTGTAGGCGATTGGAGTCGGATATGAACTGCCATACTGTCCCTTTCTGCCGTACACTCCACATATACTCTTCAAGAACTAAATTCCCATATTTTAATCATTTCACCCTCATAATGCGTTATCTTATATAGGGGACGCCCTTTAGAGAGACTTAGGAGGAAGAATCTTGACGCGCGAAAAGGAACTATTGAAACAGATAAAGAAGGGAGATGCTTCCGGATTCGAGGAACTGGTATCTATGTATTACAGTGATATTTTCAGATTCTGCATTTATCATTGCCCTGATAAAGAGACGGCAAAGGATGCAGTACAGGAGACATTTCTGAAGGTATTCAGGTATTTTCCCAGGTATCAGAACCAGGGAAGATTCCGGGCATTCTTATATATAGTGGCAGCAAATACATGTGCGGACATGTGGAGGAAGCGAAAGGATGTCTTGCCGGAAGAAGAAATGGAAGATTTGGAGTATCAGGAGATGGGATATGCACGGACAGAATCGGAAGTTATCTGGACTCCTTATCTGATGGTAGCGGCAGAATTGGTTGAAGTTCCTGTATTCCTGTGGCTGACGGTAAGAGCATATTGTAAGCGTGAAGCAATTTAAAAACGTAAATAAAAGCAACTTTTTTGTTGACAGACTTAAAAAGGTATGTTAAGATACCCTTCGTTGTGAATTGTAACAAATTCGTAATAATTGTAATAAAGTTGAAAAAAGTTGAATATACTTTATTAAAACAATGTTAAACATTGCAATTATAGGAGGGTATAAAATTGATGATAAAAAATAAGAGACTGAATTCGATGTTCATGTTTTTTTCGGCATGTTCTCTGATGGCGGCGGGATTCACCAGCCAGGCAGCCTCTTTGCAGCCGGAAACTCAGGAGGTAACAAGTATTGTCAGCAGTGCGGAAGTTGCAGCAACTGACGAACAGATGAATGCTTTGCAGACTGCACCGGTGGAATTCGTAGCGACAGCAGTAGAGACAGTAGAAGCAAGTCAGCAGAAAGCAGCAGAGGAAGCAGCAAGAAGAGAGCAGGAAGCAAAGGAGCAGGCTGCAAGGGAACAGGCAGAACGAGAGGCACAGGCATTAAGAGAACAGCAGCAGGCACTTCTTGCATCCATCATCTTCTGCGAGGCGGGAAACCAGCCATATGAAGGTCAGGTTGCAGTTGGCGCGGTAGTTATGAATCGTGTGAACAGCGGAGTCTATCCGAATAGTATTGAAGAAGTGATCTATCAGAACGGGCAGTTTGGCCCGGCATCTACCGGATGGCTGGACAAGGTAAGGAATTCCGGCGGATATACGGCGACAGCCATGCAGGCGGCAGCCGATGCACTTGCAGGAGCGAATCCTGTGGGAGGATGCCTGTATTTTGATAAGGGCGGATATGGAATGAAGATAGGAGATCATTATTTTCATTAGAATTCAAAAAGGGACACGGCAAATCGAATCGGGGACGGGGGAAATTGAAAAAAACCCCGTCCCCGATCTGTTAAGAATTTCTGAAATTTTCTGAAGAAATATCAAAAATAGTACACATAAATGTAAAAATCTTGTACACTGTATTTGAAAAAGCCAAGGAGAAGATTATGCATAAGATATTGATTATTGAGGATGATGCAACCATTGCCAATGCCCTTGCTTCACATCTGGAAAAATGGAATTATGAGACGAGATGTATAGAAGATTTCAAGAATATACTGGAACAATTCCTGGAATATGATCCGCAATTGGTACTTCTGGATATTGTGCTTCCGTTTTTTAATGGTTTCCACTGGTGCCAGGAGATCAGAAAGGTGTCCAAGATTCCGATTATCTTCTTGTCTTCTGCGAATGACAATATGAATATTGTTATGGCAATGAACATGGGCGGTGATGAATTCATTGAGAAGCCGTTTGATCTGAATGTGGTGACCGCCAAGGTGCAGGCAATCTTAAGACGGGCTTATTCGTTCCAGGGAACGATGAATGTGATGGAGTATCATGGCGTAGTGCTGAATTTAAGCGATGCAACGGTAGCGTATCATGGTCAGAAGATGGAACTGACTAAGAATGAGTTCAGGATCTTGCAGATACTGATGGAAAATGCAGGAAAGATTGTATCCCGAGATGCAATTATTACAAGACTCTGGGAGAGTGACGAGTTCATTGATGATAATACTTTGACGGTGAATGTTGCAAGACTTCGGAAAAAGTTGGAACTTATGGGGCTTGGCTCTATGGTTCGGACGAAAAAAGGAATTGGATATATGGTGGAATTATGCGGATTGTAAAGGCATTTTTAAAAGAACATATGAAAGATATCTGTCTCTATGCAGGGTTCATAGGCGTGTTTTTCGTGATTTTCTTCTTATATGATATCCGTACGGATGCTGTGAATTATGCGTTCCTTTTGTCTGTGATATGGCTGGTTCTATATGGTGTAGTGGATTTTATCCGCTACGTGAGACGTTACAATAAACTGCTGGAAGCAGAACGGCAACTGAGTTCAGGGCTGGAGTCTCTGGGCAATCCTGCGACTCTTTTGGAGGAGGAGTATCAGAGGATGGTGGTAACTCTCTATGAAACGAAACTGGAGATGGAATCTTCTAATCGCATATCCAGACAGGCAATGACCGATTATTATAGTATGTGGGTGCATCAGATTAAGACGCCGATTGCGGCGATGCATGTACTGATTCAGACGTATGACGAAGAACATCCAGAGGAACAGTCTTATTCCAAAGATATGAAGATGGAGTTGTTCAAGGTGGAACAGTATGTGGAGATGGTGCTTGCGTATTTGCGCATGGAAGAACTGTCGTCGGATCTGTCTTTCGAGCAATACTCACTGGATTCGATCGTGAAGCAGGCTGTCCGCAAGTATTCCCAGATGTTCATCTTACAGAAGATTAAGTTGAATTATAGCCCTTTGGAGAAAATGGTTCTGACGGATGAGAAGTGGCTGGTCTTCGTTATTGAGCAGATTCTCTCTAATGCGTTGAAATATACGAAGAAGGGCAGCATATCCATTTATCTGGAAGAGGGAGAGAATGCTTATCAAGGGAGAGAACTGCTTATAATAGAAGATACCGGAATCGGCATACAGCCGGAAGACCTGCCAAGAGTATTTGAAAAAGGCTTCACCGGATATAACGGGCGAAAGGATAAGAAATCAACCGGGATCGGTTTGTATCTGTGCAAGTCTGTGCTGGATAAATTACGGCATAAGATCTGGATCGAATCTGAGGTCGGCAGGGGAACAAAAGTGTATCTGGCGCTTGAACGGAATATTTCAAAAATGTAAGATTAAGAAGAGGAAATGTCACCTGAATCAATGGAAAGACATTTCCTCATTTCATATAATATGACTTGTAAAAAAGATACAACAGAGACAGCGAATGAAAGGACGGAATGTTACATGGCACTATTAGAAGTAAAAAATGTAAAGAAAATATACACGACCAGATTCGGCGGTAATCAGGTAGAGGCGCTTCGCAATGTGAATTTCTCCGTGGAGCCGCGGGAATATGTGGCGATCATGGGAGAGTCAGGTTCCGGGAAGACGACACTGCTTAATATTCTGGCGGCACTAGATAAGCCGACCGGAGGTAAAGTGTACCTGAAAGGAAAGGACTTAAGTGCGGTGAAAGAAAAGGAGATTGCTGCTTTCCGGCGGCAGAACCTGGGGTTCGTGTTTCAGGACTTTAATCTTCTGGATACGTTTTCTCTTAAGGATAATATCTTCCTTCCGCTGGTGCTTTCCGGAAAGAAATACGAAGAGATGGAAGCGAAGATAAAGCCGATTGCAGAGAAACTGGGAATCCTGGAACTTCTGGAGAAATATCCATACGAAGTGTCCGGAGGACAGAAGCAGCGCGCGGCAGTGGCGAGAGCGCTGATTACCAAGCCTCAGCTGATCCTGGCAGATGAGCCTACGGGGGCGCTGGATTCCAGGGCGGCAGATGGACTTTTGAATCTATTTACCACGATTAATGCAGAAGGACAGACGATTCTGATGGTTACGCATAGCGTGAAAGCGGCAAGCAATGCGAAACGGGTATTATTTATCAAAGACGGGGAAGTATTTCATCAATTATATAGAGGCAACCTTACCAATGAGCAGATGTATCAGAAAATCTCGGATACGCTGACGGTGCTGACTACGGGAGGTGACGGGGGTGAGTAGTTCTATTTATTCAAGACTTGCAGTGACGAATTTGAAGAACAACCGGAAGACCTACGTTCCATACATTCTTACAGCGATTTTGACGGTGATGATGTATTACATTATGGATGCGCTCTCCAGGAATGCCAGTGTAGGAGATGGGAATCTGAAATCAGTCTTATTATGTGCCGTAGGCGTGATTATAGTATTTGCAGTGATTTTCTTATTCTATACGAACAGTTTTCTGATTAAGAGAAGGAAGAAAGAGATTGGGGTATATAATATCCTTGGTATGGGGAAACGGCATATTGCAAAGATGCTTTTGATTGAGACGCTGATTACGGCGGTGGTGAGCATTGGTGTCGGAATAGGCGGAGGTATTGTGTTCAGTAAACTGATGTATTTGATCTTGCTGAAACTTCTGCATTATGATGTAGGGATGAAGTTTGAGATATCAGTTGCTTCATTGGGATATACATTGATTCTGTTTGTTGGCATCTTCGTTCTGACATTGATTTATAATCTGCTTCAGATTAAACTTGCCAATCCGATTGAACTTCTGCATGGAGGCAGTCAGGGCGAAAAAGAACCGAAGACCAAATGGGTGTTGACGATTTTTGGTGTGGCTGCCCTTGGCGTTGGCTATTATATTGCCCTTACAACAGAAGCGCCGCTGTCTGCGATCACGAACTTTTTTGTGGCAGTGATCTGTGTTATATTAGGAACTTATGCCTTGTTCGTTGCGGGGAGCATTGCCCTTCTTAAGGGGCTTCGAAAGAATAAGAATTACTATTATAAGACGAAACATTTTACCTCTGTATCCGGTATGATCTACCGTATGAAGCAGAATGCGGTGGGGCTTGCGAATATCTGTATCTTAAGTACGATGGTGTTGGTGATGATATCTACGACGATATCGCTGTATGTGGGAATGAATGATGTGCTGTATACAAGATTTCCGCAGGAATTTGTCGCTAAGACTAATATAGCAACGCCGGAGTCAGAGAAGAAGGTTCATCAGATTATAGAGGAAGAGATTAAGAAGGCTGGTGTGAAAACGAAGAACCGTTTGGAATATCATCAGGGAGTTGTGACTGCAGTCAAGAAAGAGGATGGATTTAGTCTGGAAGAAAATGGAGATTATTCTAATACGGATGTTTGCGAATTATATATGATTCCAGTGGAAGATTATAATCAGATTGAGGGGAAGAGCGCAGTCTTGGGAGAAGATGAAGTTTATGTGTATTGTACAGGCGAGGCTTATGGAAAAGATATAGTTTGTATCGGGGAAAAGAATTATCAGGTGGTAAAGGAATTAGATAGTCTTAAACTGGAGCCAAAGAATAATTCGAGTGTGGTTAATAGTTATTACGTAATCTTTCCGGACCGCGCACAAATACAGGAGATATTAAATGATACTTATGCTGACAGTGATATGCAAGAAGACTGGGTGGCGCAGATGACGGGAATTACCTACAAAGAGACTTTTGACTTGGAAGGCAAAGAAGAAGACTGTCTGAAAGTGATGGATACTATGAAGAACAGAATTGAGAACGAAGTGGAGGCTGGCTTCTGTGAAGGCAGGGAACTAAATCGAGAAGGATTCTACAGTCTGTATGGAGGCTTGTTGTTCATCGGTATTTATCTGGGCATTATGTTCCTGATGGCGACCGTGCTTATCATCTACTATAAGCAGATCTCCGAAGGCTATGACGATAAAGAACGCTACCAGATTATGCAGAAGGTGGGAATGAGCAAGCGAGAAGTCAAACGCTCCATTCGAAGCCAGGTGCTTACTGTATTCTTCCTGCCGTTAGTGGTGGCTGTGATTCACATTACGGTGGCATTCAAGGTAGTGACGAAGTTGCTGGCGGTACTGAATCTTGTGAATGTGCCGTTGTTCCTTGGATGTACAATAGCGACGGTGACGGTATTCGCAGTATTCTACGGAATTGTGTTTATATTGACCGCAAGAGAGTACTACAAGATTGTGAATTAATTAACTGGGGATGTAGTAAAAGTGTATTTTATTACGTCCCAAATTGTAAAATGGGGTGTACCCAACTGCTTATTGACAGTTACGCTTCTTTCGATGTATTGTTAATATAGAAGACAGGGGACGGAGGAAATTGCAACAACCCCGTCCCCTATAAACAGTGTATAACAGGAGGAAATGTAAAATGACAAAGGCTGGAGAAAGAGAAGTTGTAAAGGTAGAGCGCGTAAATGGAGGCGCGGGCTATATTATGAAAGAAGCGTTGATTGGACCGGAAGAGTTGGGGGAGCACTGTAAGATGTTTAGCAAAGTAACTCTGCCGCCGAACTGTGAACTGGGACACCATGAGCATCATGGAGAGACTGAGACTTATTACATTCTGACGGGAACGGGCATGTATGACGATAACGGCAAGGCAATCCCGGCAGAGCTAGGGGATGTATTCTTCTGCAAAGATGGCGATGGACACGGACTTAAGAACACAGGAACAGAGGATCTGTCTTTTGTGGCTATGATTTTAAAGAAATAATGTGTTGCAGTGCAGGCTTGCACAGATAGTGGTATAAAATCAATCCAATATCTATGCAAGCCTGTTTTGTAAATGCGATCTGCAAATGAAAATCCTGAATCAATACTCTACTTAAGAGATTGGCGCAAGCACTTTACCAAACGTTCGTTATCTTCCGGCATCATAAAGCAGAATCTCACATATTCCCCATCAAGGCTCTCAAAAGAAGAACAATCCCGGATCATCATTTTATCTTTAATCGCGGCCTCGAACACATCAAAAGAAGTGATCCCTTCTTTCAATATCCGAACCAACATAAAGTTCCCATAAGCACGATATGCTTTCAATCCGTCTATATCACATAACTCCTGATAGATTCGTGTTCGTTCAGAGTCGATCAGTTTCCAGGTCTTTTGAATATATTCCTGATCCCTCAACATCAATTCCCCGGCATAGGCCCCGACACTGTTCAGACTCCAAGGATTCTGATGTGTAAGAAGGGTGGTGAGAAATTCTTGATTACTGGTAATTCCGTATCCAAAACGAAGCCCCGGCGCAGCAAAGAACTTAGAAACCCCGCGGATTACCATAAAGTTATCATATTCAGTTACCAGTGGCACCGCTGTAATCTTATCGATGTCAGGAGCGAATTCCACGTAAGTTTCATCAATCATCACAAAGATACCTTTCTCTTTGCAAACTTTCAGAATCTGCTCAATATCATTTCGGCAGATTGCTGAAGAAGTCGGATTATTCGGATTGCAGAGAATCACCAGTTCCACATCCTTCGTCAAAGCACCGATAAAATCAGGCACATCCAGAATAAAATCATTAGATTCTTTCAGATTATAATAGGAAATAGTTCCGCCAACCAACGACAGTTCCCTTGCATATTCCGAATAAGTCGGTCCGAGCACCAGAGCCTTTTTAGGAGCACGCTGGCTAATTAAAAGTGAAATCAATTCCGTTGACCCATTTCCTACCACAATATACTCAGGCGAAGTGTGGCAATACGCCCCTATTGTTTCCTTAAGACTCGTATAATTTCTGTCAGGATAACTGCTGATCACATCCAGATGCCTGGCCAGGTCATCCTTCACCTTCTCGGACAGCCCCAACGGATTCACATTTGCCCCAAACTTGACAATTCCTTCCGTAGAAATATGATAATATTCTGCAATCTTCTCCAAGTCACTCCCATGAAATTCCGGTTTCTTTCCCATAATCATCTATCCTTTCTTGGTTTTATCCATATTAATCATCTTCGTTGATAATTTGTACATGTATCTTTACATTCATTTCAAAAAAACAAATTATAACAATATTTTCGTTTACAGCATTGCCTTTCCCAATCAAACAATGCTATAATTCATTATAGTATGTTTTAAGAAAAAAGCAACGAAAGAAGCAGGTGTCAGACTTGAAAAATAAAATCCAGAAATTTTCCAAAGGAGACTTTCAGTTATCACAACCTGATGTCATATTTGATGAAACAAATCTGGTTCTCATTATAGGAGAAGGGGAAGTATATCGGGGAAGTTTTACAATCAAGACAAACAGCGAAGGAACGATACGGGGGCTGGTCTACCCGTCTTCTTTTCGTGTTCATTTTAAAGACCAGGGATTCGAGGGGAATCCTGCAAAAGTAGAATTCACGTATGACGGAAGAGGCTTGCGTCCGGGACATGTAGAACAGGGCAAGTTTACTGTGGTGTGCAGTGGCGGAGAATACGAACTGGCTTTTACGGCTATCATTGAGAAGCCATACGTTATGACCTCTTATGGCAAAGTCCAGAGTACGGATGATTTCAGAAAATTAGCGATCAAGGATTTCTCAGAGGCAGGAAGGCTGTTCCGCTCCAGAGAGTTCTATGAGATCTTAAAATACGAGAATGAGCGTACATTCTATCTATATGACAATATGCGTAAATGGTCTCTTGGCGATCAGGCAATGGAAGAGTTCCTGGTAGGAATCAAGCAGAAAGAATGCATCTTCCTGACGTTGCCAGGAGAAGGAATGCTCTTTGAGGATATCTCTGAGCCGACCAAGGGAACGCTGACGATACTGAAGAATACCTGGGGATATATGCCGATTCGGATTGAGACAGAAGGCGTATTTTTAAGAGTCTCCCGTCCGGAGATTAGTACGGAAGATTTCGTAGGAAATGTTCATGAGATTGAATATGTGGTTCGTCCGGAGAATCTTCATGGCGGACGTAATTACGGCGCGCTTAAGTTTGTCACGCCGTATGAGACGCTGACCTATGAGATTGAAGTGCTTCAGAATCAGGAATATGATGAGAATCATCATGTGCCGGAACTTCTGATCGCCCAGATATTGAAGGAATATATCGGCTATACTGCTGGAAGAATCGAACTTAACAATTGGGTAGAAAGTGCTGTTGAGAAGATGACGGCACTGAGGAAATTGGAACCACAGAGCGAGATGTACCAGTTAATGCAAGCCCATATCTATATGGTAGGCAAAAAAGTGGAAGAAGCGAAGTGGATTCTTGAAAATTACAATTATAATAGATTTGCTATCGGAAAAGATCCAGTAACCAACTGCTATTATCTGTATCTGACTGCGCTGGTTCGTGGAAAAGGAAATCATGTGGATCGTGTGCTGGATGAGATTGGCAAGACTTACATGCGCCACCAGGATTCCTGGGCGCTTTTGAGCATGATTCTGGATCTGGACCCAAGATATAAGAATGCTTATAAGAGAATTGAAGTGCTGGAACAGCAGTTTCAGTATGACATTCATGGAGTGCTGTTTTATCTGCAATCTTATCTCTGTTATCAGGAGAAGCCGACACTCTTGAAGAAGTTAGGACCTTTCGAGATGCAGGTTTTGAATTTTGCGTCCAAATATCGTCTGATGACGAAGGAACTGGCGTTGTATGTATCGAATTTTGCAAGCCAACAGAAGAATTACAGTCATTCCATGTTCCGTATCTTAGAGCGCATCTACAAGATGTACAGTGAGCCTATGATTCTGAACACCATCTGTACGCTGCTGATCAAGGGAAATAAGACTCAGAAGCGTTATTTTGTATGGTATCAGAGGGCGGTAGAGGCTGAACTTAAGATTGCCCAGCTCTATGAGTATTATATGATGACGATTGATGAGGATAACTCCCGCGGACCATTGCCGAAGGTGATACTCTTGTATTTTATGCATGGCAATTCCCTGAATTATAAGAAGGCGGCTTTTCTGTATGCGAATCTGGTGACTTATGAGGAGCAGGCTGGTGATCTGTACCTGAATTATCGTGAGCAGATGGTTGCATTTACCTGGAAACAGTTGATGAAGAGGCACATTACAGAGTCGCTTCGGATTCTGTATAAGAGATTCTGCCAGGAGGATGAGATGACGGCAGAGCGTATGGAGGCCATGCGTGATATCTGTTATTCCTATGAGATATCTACAAAGGTTCCGAATATGAATTGCGTTCTGGTGATTGAGAAGGATGGAAGCATACGGCAGAGAATCCCTTATGATCCGGCAGAGGGAACCATTATCTATCTCTATGATAAAGAGTCCAGAATCGTATGGGAGTCTATAGAGGGACGCCATTACACAGATTCTATTGTATATGAGACGAGACGACTCTTCTATGAACCGCGGTTCTTGGATATGTGCCGTAAGTATGCGGCATCCACCGGTGTCTGGAAGCAAGAGAATGAGAGGGAAGATCCTACGTTCGAAGGTATTCAGGTAAAGGGAATCAATGCATTTGATGAGAAGGATGTCTTCCGCCTGTGCAGCAAGCGAATCAGGGAAGATAATTACGAAGAGGATGAATTCCTGAACTATCTGTGTTTTGAATTGTTCAAGAGACAGCAATATGATAAGGTGACGTTGATGTACCTTGCCAATTATTACTGCGGCGCAACCGGGGATATGAAGAGACTCTGGAAGGTGCTTAAGGAATACGGCATCCCATCTTATAAAGTAAGTGAGCGTATCATTACACAGATGCTGTTCTCTGAGAACTTGTTCGAGGAGGAGAAGATATTCGAAGATTATTATCTGTCGGATAATGTATATTTCCGGTTGAAGCAGGCATATCTTGCCTACGTGTCCAGAGAATATGTGGTGTATGGCAGAAAACTGGATTCTAACGTATTCGACATGATTGCACATGAATGTGATCAGAAAGAGGATCTTGCAGACATCTGTAAGATTGCGCTTCTGAAATATTATTCGGGACAGGATTATACGGCTTCCATGGAGGCTGTTCTGCATCAAGTGTTAAGAGAGATGTGCGAGAAGCAGATCGTGTTCCCATATTATTTGAAGTATAAAGAAGAATGGCTTAGAGAGTTACAGTTATATGATAAAACTATGATCTCATATCAGTCTAGACAGGGCAGCCGGGTTACACTATACCATAAGATGAGGCGTGGCAATCGGGAAGAATTAGGCTATCAGAGCGAGGTGCTGATGCCTGTATATGAGAATCTCTATGTGAAACAGTTCGTTCTGTATCAGGATGAGGCGGTGAACTATTATTTTGTAGAGAGCAAAGGCAAAGAAGATGTTGCAACAGAGAAAACCCTGCTTAAGAATGAAAGAGAGATATCCGAATCGGGCAAATACGGAAGGCTGAATCGCATGATTGGCATGCCGTCGGCATCACGCAAACAGGCGATGATGGAATATCAGGAAGAAGAGATCATGGCAAAAGAGTTATTCAAGATCTATTAGCGGGAAGGAGGAGATGATAATGAAGAGAGGCAGTATACTGGGATATGATCTGAATGAGAAATACTGTCAGATCAGTTATTACGATGAGGCGAAGGATGAGCCGGAGACATTAGAAGTTGCAGTGGATAATTATCAGATTCCTCTGATGCTTGGATATTATAAGGAGCGCTGGGTATTCGGAAAAGAGGCGAAGAGACTGGCGACGATTAATGAGGGATGCACGGTGACAGATCTTTTTCACAGGGCTATGCGCCGGGAGAAGGTCAGAGTCGGTGCGAAGAATCATGATGCTGTCTGGCTGTTGGCGAAGTTCATAAGCCTGACGCTGGAAGGATTTAAAGACATTGAATATATTACGTTTTCTGTTCCGTTTACGAATATTGACATGTCTAAGATGCTCAAAGGAATCGGGCAGTATCTGGGCATATCAAAAGAGTGCGTGTGCGTGCAGGACTATAAGGAAAGTTTTTGTCACTATATGTTCTATCAGCCGAAGGAATTATGGCAGTATGAATCTGCCTTGTTCTATTGTGATGCGCAGGAGATACAGGCATATATGTTAAGGCGGCTGAATGCGATCAGCGGCAGAGGAAAAGATATGTTCGTAACGGTGGATGAAGTGGCGAATGCGCGGATGAAGGAATTGGCAGCCATCTATCCTGTATTGAATGTGGATAAGGCGAAGGATGCGGATGAGAGGTTTAAGACGTTTATCCAGAGTGTTTTCGAGAAGAAGGTAGTATCGTCAGTATATCTGACAGGCGAGGGATTCGAGAATAACTGGTATCCGAATTCTCTGAAGGTATTGTGTAACGGAAGAAGAGCATTTCTCGGGAATAACCTATACAGCAAGGGTGCATGTTATGCGTCGATTCGCAAATGCAGGGACTATGATGAAGGACCAATTTATCTGGATGAGACGAAGATGACAGAACAGATCTGTCTGCGGATGCGTGTGAACGGACATGAGGGCTGGTATCCGATCGTTGCGTGGGGAACCCATTGGTATGAATCTGACGGGCAGTGGGAAGTTATCTTAGAGGATACTTCAGATATTGAGATTCATGTGGAGACGCTGGCGGGTGAGGACTTGCAGGTGGAGACGGTATCCTTGCAGGGACTTCCGGAGAGGCGGGATTATTCGCTTCGGGTGCAGATAGAAGCGATGTTCCTGGATGAGCGTACTTGTAAACTGACATTTAGAGATGTGGGATTTGGAGAATTCTTCCCGTCAACAGGTTTTCAGGTGGAAAAGGTATTACATTTAGGAGGAATCAATGGGCAGTTTAATTCTATGTCATAGAAAACGGGCAAAACAGCCTTATGAGATATCCAGGGTTCATATGCGGATCTATACGATAGAGGAGTTATGTTATTATATATGCAATAACCTCTATCTGATTGATTATACGATTATCAACCGGCAGTTATGTAACTGGATCGATCGGGAACTGGAATTGAAAGAACTCGCAGAACGTCTGCGGGAGGAATTAAGGCAGAATTGTTCTATGGAACAGTTCGTACTTACAATTTTAAGAGAATCAACCATCTATGCGACGGCTGATATTAATAAGATACAGAACATCCTTGAGCATCTTCAGAATCAGAAAGATGTAGAGCGGATGAAGTATAAGGCGGACAGCCTGCAGAACAGTGGAGAGTATGAGACGGCAATCCTGGTATATCAGTCTATCATTAACAGGGAATGGGATGATTCGGTGCATAAGTCCTTCTACGGCAAGATCTACGCTTGCCTGGGGGCTGCCTATGGCCGGCTGTTCTTATATGAAGAGGCGGCACATATGTATCTGGAGGCATATCGGATCTGCGAGGATACGGATATGCTGAAAGCGTATCTGTACTGTTGTTATCGTTATCTGCCGGGAGAGCAGTATGTGAAGATGCTGTCCGGTAATCCGGTATACTTAAGTGTAGATTCCGTTTTGAAGGAAGAGGTTAAGAGTGTGCGTCAGGAGGTAGATGTCGATATACCGGAGGAATACCTGGAACAGTGGAAGAAGGAGTATCGCAGACTTGACAAGAAATGATTATTGCTTTTCCTTCTGCCCTGTATTATACTTATAGCGAAGTAAAAAAGTATTTAAAAAGAATAGAGCCCAGAAGAATTAGTATTCAGTAAGGAGTTGCATTCATGAGCAGATTAGAGAAAGTGACAACGGGTATGGGAGAAGAGTGCGGCGTGTTTGGAGCCTATGATATGGATGGGGGCGATGTTGCTCCGTCAATATATTATGGGCTTTTTGCGTTACAGCACAGAGGACAGGAAAGTTGCGGTATTGCAGTGACAGACACTTATGGCGAGAGAAAAGTGCGGTCTAAGAAAGGACTTGGACTGGTGAATGAAGTTTTTGATGAAGAGGCACTGCAGACATTGCAGGGGAATCTTGGCGTTGGACATGTACGGTATTCAACTGCCGGAGGTACCAGAGTGGAGAATGCGATGCCATTGGTAATCAATTATGTAAAAGGAACACTGGCGATTGCGCATAACGGGAACCTTACCAATGCAATTGAACTTCGCAGGGAATTAGAATATACTGGTGCGATTTTCCAGACAACGATTGATTCAGAGGTGATTGCTTATCATATTGCAAGAGAACGTCTGAATGCGAAGAAGGCAGAAGATGCAGTGAAGAACGCGATGAAGAAGATTAAAGGCGCCTACGCGTTGGTTGTAAGTTCGCCTAGAAAACTGATCGGGGCAAGAGATCCTTATGGGTTCAAGCCGTTATGTATCGGTAAGAGAGGCAATACGTATTTCCTTGCGTCAGAGAGTTGCGCGATTGCAGCCGTAGATGGAGAATTCATCCGTGATGTAGAGCCGGGTGAGATTGTAAGCATTACAAAGCATGGAATCAAGTCAGATCTTTCGATGGCGATCAGCCCGAAGAAGCAGGCAAGATGTATCTTTGAATATATTTATTTTGCGAGAACCGACAGTACGCTTGATAATGTGAATGTATATCATTCCAGAATCATCGCGGGAAAGGCATTGGCAGAATCCTATCCTGTGGAGGCAGATTTGGTGGTAGGCGTGCCGGATTCCGGTCTGGTCGCGGCAAAAGGATACTCTGAGCAGTCGGGCATTCCTTACGGTATGGCGTTCCATAAGAACAGTTATGTGGGAAGAACATTTATTAAGCCGAAGCAGAGCCAGAGGGAGAGCAGCGTTAAGATTAAGCTGAATGTAATTGATGAAGTGGTGAAGGATAAGAGAATCGTTATGGTGGATGATTCGATTGTACGCGGAACTACCTGTGCGAATATCATTAAGATGCTGAAGAAAGCGGGAGCCAAAGAAGTACATGTAAGAATCAGTTCGCCACCGTTCTTGTATCCGTGCTATTTTGGAACGGATGTGCCTTCGAATGAGCAGCTGATTGCCCATTCACATACAACGGAGGAGATACGCAAGATGATCGGCGCGGATTCTCTGGGATATATGGAAGTTGAGAAGTTGAAGGACATGGTGGGAGATCTGGGATATTGCGATGCATGTTTCACGGGAGAGTATCCAACCAAGGTTCCCGGAAAAGACGTATCCCAGGCCTTCGAATAGAACACTTGCTACTTTAAAAATAAAAAAAGGAGAAATAAATATGACAAATGACAGATACCAGAGCCCTCTTTCCGAGCGCTATGCAAGTAAGGAGATGCAGTATATCTTTTCACCGGACAAGAAGTTCCGTACCTGGAGAAGATTGTGGATTGCTCTTGCGGAGACAGAGAAAGAATTAGGGCTGCCAATTACAGATGAGCAGATTGAAGAGTTAAAGGCACATGCAGACGACATTAACTATGAGGTTGCAAAAGAAAGAGAAAAACAGGTGCGCCATGACGTTATGTCTCATGTATATGCGTATGGACAGCAGTGTCCGAAAGCCAAGGGAATCATTCATCTCGGCGCAACTTCCTGCTATGTAGGAGATAATACGGATATGATCCTGATGTCTGAGGCATTAGAGATTGTAAGAAAGAAACTGATCAACGTTATCGCAGAACTGGCGAAATTCGCAGACGAGCATAAGAATCTTCCAACGCTTGCGTTCACACATTTCCAGCCGGCACAACCTACAACAGTTGGAAAGCGTGCAACGCTTTGGATGCAGGAATTCATGATGGATCTGGAAGATCTGGAATATGTGAAAGGAAGCCTGAAACTGCTTGGATCTAAAGGAACAACAGGAACACAGGCAAGTTTCCTGGAATTATTCGATGGTGACCAGGAGACGATTGATAAGATTGATCCGATGATTGCCGAGAAGATGGGATTCAAAGCATGCTATCCGGTATCCGGACAGACCTATTCCCGTAAAGTAGACACGAGAGTATTGAATGTGCTTGCGGGAATTGCGGCAAGCGCTCATAAGTTTTCGAACGATATCCGTCTCCTTCAGCATCTGAAAGAAGTGGAAGAACCATTCGAGAAGAGCCAGATCGGATCTTCTGCAATGGCATATAAGAGAAATCCGATGAGAAGTGAGCGTATAGCATCTTTGTCCAGATATGTGATGATCGATGCGCTAAATCCTGCGATTACTTCTGCAACCCAGTGGTTCGAGAGAACGCTGGATGATTCTGCGAATAAGCGCCTCAGCGTACCGGAAGGATTCCTGGCAATCGATGGTATCCTGGATCTGTGCCTGAATGTAGTAGATGGCCTGGTTGTATATCCGAAGGTTATTGAGAAACGTCTCATGTCAGAACTTCCGTTTATGGCAACTGAGAATATCATGATGGATGCAGTGAAGGCTGGTGGAGACCGGCAGGAACTTCATGAGAGAATCCGTGAACTGTCTATGGAAGCCGGACGTAATGTAAAAGAGAAGGGATTGGACAATAATTTGTTAGAATTGATTGCGAATGATCCTGCGTTTAACTTAACTGAGGAAGAACTTCAGAAGACTATGGATCCATCCAAGTACACAGGACGTGCAGCGGTACAGGTAGACGCATATCTGAAGAATGTAGTCTATCCAATGTTAGAAGAACAAAAAGATATCTTAGGTGTAAAAGCAGAGATTAATGTATAGAATAAAAAGGACGATAGGCACACGCCAGTGTGCCATATTGTCCTTATTAAAGTGTATGGCATAAGGAGGTAGGCAGATGGCGGAACTATATGATGTGATTGTACTTGGGACAGGTCCGGCAGGATTGACGGCTGGGCTATATGCCGGAAGGAGCAGGCTGTCTGTACTGATGATTGAAAAAGGACAGACCGGAGGGCAGATTGCATCTACAGCAGAACTTGAGAATTATCCGGGACAGATGTTAGAGGATGAGACGGGACCGTCTCTGGTTGCCCGGATGGTACAACAGGCGGAAAGGTTTGGGGCAAAACGTGTTGTTGATTCGATCAAAGAAGTACATCTTGAGGATGAGATAAAAGTACTGGTTGGGGAGAAAGAAGAATACAGGGCAAAAAATGTGATCATAGCAACAGGCGCGCATGCAAGACCAATCGGATGCAAAGGAGAAGCAGAATTCGTAGGCAGGGGTGTCTCTTATTGTGCAACCTGTGATGCGAATTTCTTCAGAGGTCTTGAGGTATATGTGGTTGGCGGTGGAGATTCGGCAGTGGAAGAGGCATTGTATCTTACCAGATTCGCAAGGAAGGTGACGATCATCCATAGGCGTGATGAACTGCGTGCTGCAAGATCAATACAGGAGAAGGCATTCGCGAATCCTAAGATTGAGTTCTTGTGGGACACCGTGGTAGAAGAACTCTATGGAGAGGGGCTTCTTAAAGGAATGGTTGTTAAGAATGTTAAGACAGGTGAGACCAGACAGATCGAGGCAGATGCGAAGGACGGCATATTCGGAGTGTTTGGGTTCATTGGAAGTATTCCGAATTCACGGCTCTTCGAAGGCATAGTTGAGATGGATGAGAGAGGATATATTCTGACGGATGAAGATATGCATACGAATATTGCAGGGGTGTATGCGGCTGGCGATATCCGCGTAAAGAGCCTGAGACAGGTGGTGACAGCAACGGCTGACGGAGCGATTGCTGCGGTTCAGGTGGAAAGAAGCATGTCAGATTATTGTTAGATTTCATAGGGGATTAGAAGGTGGTATCGGGTGTCATGATGCCACTTTGTTTTGCCTAAGGGGAACTATATAATGGGCTGAGAAATGGGGGATGGTTATGGATGAAGTGTTAAAAATGCCAATGATAGACATAGAAATTGTTGTGCCATGGAGGAGGATCTTAAGTGGAATTCTTTTAGCGGTATGTTGCCTGGGACTATATGTCTATGGTCTGAATCAAGTAAACAGTTATGAAGAAGTGCCAACAAGTATTACATCAAAGCATCCCGTGACCAGACCGAATGCCGGAATACATATGAAGAATGTCTGTGCTTCAGTGAAGATGACAGTTGATCATGCCCGGAATATATTGTCGGAGAAGATAGAGGAAAGCATTCATCTGTCAGTGGCTGTGTCTGAACTGGCGGCAGCGAATATACCTGGAGGAGCAGTAGCGGATTCACTTGAAGAACTGGGGAAGGATGAGATGATTGCGCTGCCGAATGAGGATGCTTCTGCCGCAGTCGGAGCAGAGGGAGCAGCAGACGAAGCAGGAGCAGCAGGTGAAGAACAGTTGGAGATATCTGGATTCATATGCAATGCGGATGGATATATTACAGGCTATACAGATAAAGTTTCGGCAACGGATGGCATATTGGTGATTCCTACAGATGAGAAGTGTATTGGAATTGTTAAGGGAGCGTTGGATGGACTGGGTGAAGAGACGACAGAAATCTATATTCCGGCTAATATAAGTGATATTGAGCCAGGCGTATTCGATAGATTTGTATCTTTGTTTTATATCGAGGTTGCTGCTGATAATCCGTCCTATTGCAGTCGCGATGGAATCTTATATACCAAATCAGGCGGGATATTTGCCTATCCGAATGGGAGACCGATGGCAGGCATGGAATATGAATAGGAGAATTTACGAAAAGAGGACAGTGCTTTGGATGGAAATCCGAGGTGCTGTCCTCAAAATTTTTACAAAGCCTCTATAATTTTGAAAAATCTGGTGTTATAA
Organism: Bariatricus sp. SGI.154; assembly: GCF_050313795.1. Lineage (NCBI taxonomy): Bacteria > Bacillati > Bacillota > Clostridia > Lachnospirales > Lachnospiraceae > Bariatricus > Bariatricus sp. SGI.154. Next base: position 14,326 of record NZ_JBNPMC010000015.1, on the reverse strand, counting down.
TAAATAAGATTATGGCTTTGAAGGGATAGAATATGAAGATTCAACAGATAACAGAAAACAAACAAAAATATATGGATATGCTGCTAATAGCTGACCCTCAGGAGGATATGATTGAGCGCTATCTGGATGACGGCGAGCTGTTTGTCTTAATTGATGACTGTGAGATCAGAACGATCTGTGTGGTGAAGCTGTTGAACAATCGTAAGTGTGAACTAAAGAACCTGGCAACCCGAATGGAGGATCGTGGAAAGGGTTATGCAAAGTATATGATCAATTATCTGTGCGAGCATTACAGTAACAGTTGCGATATCATGTATGTGGGAACAGGGAATTGTACGAAGACGATTGAATTCTATGAGAAGTGTGGGTTTGTGAATTCACACATTGTCGCAAACTTTTTCACGGATCATTACAGAGAGCCGATCTACGAGGACGGAATCAGGCTTCGGGATATGATCTATCTGAAGAAACATCTGGAATCAGAGGTAGATATAAAGAAGGTAGTGGATTTTGCGCTGGAGGCAGGAAGAATACTCTTGAAGAGCGGCGCCGAGATATTCCGTGTGGAGGAGACGATTACCAGAATCTGCAATCGTTTCCATGTAGAGTATGTGGATACGTTTACGTTAAGTCATGCTATCTTTGTTACGGCAGAGCATGGTACGGAGAAAGCATATACGAAGGTAAAACAAGTTCCCTTATCCGGCTCGCATCTTGGAATCGTAGCAGAAGTGAATGATTTATCAAGAGAGATATCTGCAGGACATATCAGTATGGAAGAGGCATCCAAGAGATTAAAAGAGATTGAGAAGATGCCGCAGCAAAAAGGATATTTTCAGATTCTTGCGGCGGGGCTTAGCAGTGGATGTTATGGGTATCTGCTGGGGGCGAATCTGTTAGAAAGCGTGATGGCATTCTTCATCGGATGTTTTCTGTACATATGGGTACTGATCGCACAGAGACACAAGATGTCCAAGATGATCGTTAATATTGTAGGTGGTGCAATCATGACTGCCTTGGCAATCGTGATCCTGCGCATTCCGGGGCTTCACGGTATCCAACTAGGGGGGATGATCGTCGGTGCGATCATGCCGCTGGTACCGGGACTGGCATTCGTCAATGCAATTCGGGATATTGCAGACAGTGATTTCCTGTCCGGAACAGTCCGGATGATCGATGCACTGCTTGTGTTCGTCTACATTGCCATCGGAGTAGGTCTGACGTTAAGCATCTATAATAATATGGGAGGAGGTCTGGTATTATGATGGAGCGGTTAGCGGATTTCTTTACTGTGAGCCTTTTTCTGCAGATTGTCTATGCTTTTCTGGGAACGGTGGGATATGCAATACTGTTCAATGTACCGAGAAGGTTCTATCTTAGCTGCGGATTTACCGGTGCTGCCGGATGGTTCGTGTATCGTGTGGCAGAAGTACATACTTCGGCGGCGGTAGCATCTTTCTTTGGTACCTTGGTGGTGGTCCTCATATCCAGAATGCTGACCGTCCGGCTAAAATGTCCGATTACCATATTCCTTGTGGCTGGCATCCTGCCGATGGTGCCGGGAGCGGGAGTATACTATACGGCATATTATCTGGTGACCAATCAGTTGTCAGAGGCGGTCGTGCGGGGAATGGGTGCTGTTAAGGTTGCATTTGCGATTGTACTTGGAATTGTATGCATCGTATCAATTCCAAGAGAGTTCTTCCAATTGCGGTACTGGAGGCAGCGATTCCGGCTGAATCATCTGAGAAGACTGCGGCTTAAGAAGAATAAGAGTTAAGAAAGAGCAGAAATGGTTGATAGAAATAAATGGATTGTGCTACAATAAGTTGGCAATAGAGAAATTACGAAAGGAAGTAGGAGATTAGTCATGAGTAAAGTAAGAACAAGATTTGCACCAAGTCCTACCGGCAGAATGCATGTGGGGAACTTGAGAACTGCGCTTTATGCCTATCTGGTTGCGAAACATGAAGATGGGGATTTTATGCTTAGAATTGAGGATACAGATCAGGAACGTTTTGTAGAAGGCGCATTAGAAATCATTTATCATACATTAGAAGAAACAGGATTGGTTCATGATGAAGGACCGGACAAGGATGGCGGAGTTGGTCCATATGTACAGAGTGAGCGTAATGCTTCCGGCCTCTATCTGAAATATGCGAAGCAGTTAATCGAGCAGGGGGATGCTTATTATTGTTTCTGTGATAAGGAGAGGCTGGAGTCCTTAAGAAGCAGCGTTTCTGAGGATGGCAAGACGGAGATCGTGGTCTACGACAAGCACTGTCTGGGACTGAGCAAAGAAGAGGTTGAAGCGAATCTGGCAGCGGGCAAGCCGTATGTAATCCGCTTTAATATGCCGACAGAAGGAACTACAACCTTCCATGATGATATCTATGGAGATATTACGGTGCCGAATGCAGAGTTGGAGGATCTGATCCTGATCAAATCCGACGGATACCCAACTTATAATTTTGCCAATGTAATCGATGATCACTTGATGGGAATTACCCATGTGGTGCGTGGAAATGAGTATCTTTCTTCTGCGCCGAAATACAATAAGATCTATGAGGCTTTTGGGTGGGAAGTGCCAACTTATGTGCACTGCCCTCTGATTACAGATGAGAATCATAAGAAGTTAAGCAAGCGTTGCGGCCATTCTTCTTACGAAGATCTGATTGATCAGGGCTTCATTACGGAAGCAGTTGTAAACTATGTGGCACTGCTGGGCTGGTGCCCGACTGGCAATCAGGAAATCTTCTCTTTAGAGGAACTGGTAAAAGAGTTCGATTACCGTCATATGAGTAAGTCTCCGGCCGTATTTGATATTGTGAAGTTAAAATGGATGAATGGAGAATACTTTAAGGCAATGGATGCGGACAAGTTCTACGAGATGGCGGAGCCGTATATCCGGAAAGTAGTAACGAAGAATTATGATCTTAAGAAGATTGCGGCATTAGTGAAGACCAGAATCGAGATTTTCCCGGATATCGCAGAGCAGATTGATTTCTTCGAGGAACTGCCGGAGTATGATACAGCAATGTATTGCCATAAGAAGATGAAGACCAATGAGGAGAAGTCCCTGGAGGTTCTGAAAGATGTATTGCCGCTTCTTGAGGCACAGGAAGATTATAGCAATGATGCGCTTTTTGCCGTGCTGAAGGGCTATGTGGATGAGAAGGGATTCAAGACTGGTTATGTGATGTGGCCGGTAAGAACCGCTGTGTCAGGAAAGCAGAACACACCTGGAGGCGCAACAGAGATTATGGAGATCCTTGGCAAAGAGGAATCTCTTAGAAGAATCAGAAAAGGTATTGAATTATTAAGTAGATAAGGGGAATCTTATGAGTTGCCAAAGCATCCGTAAGGGTCTGCCGGTGGCAGGTCTCGTAGGTTTAAATCAGGCTCAGGCTGAGGCAGTCGCCCACAAGGATGGACCTTGTATGGTCCTTGCCGGTCCCGGTTCCGGGAAAACTCTTACCATAGCGAAAAGAATAGAATATCTGATTACAAAGTATAAGGTAAGACCAGAAGAGATTCTGGTCATTACCTTTACAAAGTATGCTGCGAATGAGATGAAGAACAGATTCCGGCAGATTATGGGACGTGCGGGGTTGCCCGTGACGTTTGGTACTTTTCATGGGATCTATTATGGAATCTTGAAATGGGCATATAGTCTGAATCAGTCTAATCTGTTGTCAGAAGAAGAAAAATACGGACTCATTAAGCAGGCAGCCTCCCGTATGGATTGGGAGGAACTGCCGTCAGTTGATGATGAAAGAGATTATCTTCAGGAACTGGCAATTGAGATTGGCAATGTGAAGAATAATTGCTATGATATCGGAGATTATGAATCAACTCGCTACGTGGCCGGCAGGTTTCGGGAACTGTACCAGACTTATGAAGAAGAGAAAAGAAGATTAAGAAAGATTGATTTTGAAGATATGCTTATCATGTGCAGGGATCTGTTCAGACGAAGATCGGATATCCTGGAAAAGTGGCAGCAAAAATTCCGGTATATTCTGGTGGATGAATTCCAGGATGTGAATCAGGCACAGTATGATGTGGTGCGTATGCTGGCAGCACCGCAGGATAATCTCTTTATTGTTGGGGATGATGATCAGTCCATCTACGGATTCCGTGGGGCGAAGCCCGGAATTATGATGGAATTCGCGAAGGATTATCCGCAGGCAAAACAGATTCTTCTGAATGTGAATTACCGTTCGAATGCACACATTGTTAACGGTGCGCTGCGGGTCATCAGTCATAATCAGGAGCGCTATGAGAAAGAGATTGTTGCGAAGAAGAAGCCGGGGGAGACGATTCACGTACAGGAAGTCAGAGATCCGGTAGAAGAAAGTAAATATATCCTTGAGACAGTCCGGGAATATGCAGACCGTGGTATCCCGTACGAGCAGATGGCGGTATTGTACCGGACGAACCTGGATGCAAGAGCATTGTCAGAGATGATGACGGAATATCAGATTCCATTTACCATGAAGGAGCATCTGAATAATATTTATGACCATTTTATCGGAACGGATATCAGCAGTTACTTTCATCTGTCACAGGGAGAGTATGAGCGGAAATATTTTCTTCAGATTGCAAACAGGCCGAAGAGATATATTAGCCGTGACAGTATGAAAGATGGCAGGATATCCTATGAGTCATTACGCAACTTTTACTGTGATAAGGACTGGATGATGGACAGGATCGATCAGTTGGAATGGGATATGAAGATGATTAAGGATAAGACGCCTTATGCGGCGATCCAGTATATCAGAAAGAGTATGGGGTATGATGAATTCTTAAGAGAATATGCGGCGTTCCGGAAGATTCCACTAGAGGAGCTTATGGCAGTGTTAGAAGAGATTCAGCAGAATTCCAAAGAATACCAGACGATTGCAGAATGGTTCGTCCATGTAGAGAATTATAAAGCTATGCTTGAGCAGCAGAAAGCAGGAAGCAGCAGTAAAGAAGGTGTAGCACTTATGACTATACATGGAGCAAAGGGGCTTGAGTATGAACTGGTATTCATCATCGCAGGCAACGAAGGAAGCATCCCTTATAAGAAAGCAAAGACGGAGGAGGAGTTAGAGGAGGAACGGCGTCTGTTCTATGTGGCGATGACCAGAGCCAAGAGCAGGCTGATTATCAGTTATGTAAAAGAAAAAAACGGAAAAGACCTAAGTCCTTCCCGTTTTGTTGAAGAATTATTCCTCGCCGTCTAACTCCTCGAATTCCTGGGTATCCATCCACTCATCGAATGCATCTGCGGCAACCTCGTACTCGTCATCATCATCAATGTTGGCAAGTTCAGGTTCGCCCGCTTCATTCTCCAGGTAGCGGTAGAGGTATACATCGCCGTCTTCTGTCTCTCCATTCTCGTTCAGAGGGAGCAGGGCGATGTATTCTTTGCCGTCTGCCTCGAAGAGAGTGAGGATGGCGCATTCAACAACTTCATCATTGTCGAGTGTCAGTTCGACTGTCATGTATTCATCCATATTACTGATCTCCTTTATTATACAAGATATAATAACTGTACCAAAGGACCCCGGAAAATGCAAGAATGTTTTGATAGAATGGGCAGGAAAATGAAAAGAGTAGCCAAATGCGTAAAAATGTTGTAAAATAAAGATGTGTATGCAAATATGCGCATAAGGAGGAAGGCTATTATGATGAGAAAGAGAATGCTAAGGGTATTAGCATTACTGTTTGTCTGTATTTTCGCATTGTCTGCTTGCAAGAAGAATGTAGGGACACCAGAGGATAATGCAGTAAAAGAAGAATCAGAAGATGGCGAAGACGCAGAAGAAGATGATGATACATATGTATTTGGATTCAGCGGAATGGATATGGAGAATCCTTATTTTATCACATTAGAGGCAGCGATAAAGGAAGCGCTGGATAAGGATGAATACAGGCTGATCACTAAGGATCCGGCCTCTGATCCTGAACTGCAGGCGACGCAGATTCAGGAATTGATTGAGGAAGGAATAGATGCCATATTCTTATGCCCGGTAGACTGGGAGGCGATCACTCCGTCTCTGGAGGCACTTAAGGAGGCAGAGGTGAAGATTATCAATGTCGATTCCCAGGTAAAAGAGATGGACTATGTAGATGCCTATATTGGTTCCGATAATGAGAATGCGGGATACATCTGTGGGGAAGACTTAATAGAGAGATGCCCGGAAGGTGGCAAGGTGGCAATCCTTGAATGTCCGACGCAGAATTCTATCAACGAGCGAATCACAGGGTTTGAAGAGGCGATTGCCAAGGCGGAAAAAGGGTTTGAAGTTGTTGCAAGAGAGGATACCAATGGAGAGTTTGAGAAGGCGCTGGAGGCGGCCAAAGGAATTGTAGAGAAGTACCCGGATGTCATGGCGATTATGTGCGGGAATGACCAGTTGGCGGTTGCGGCTAAGACGGCAGTGAATCTGGAAGGACTTGACAAGGTGATTATCTATGGGGTGGATGGTTCGCCGGACATTAAGAAGGAGTTAAGAAAGCCAGAGTGCCAGATTGCCGGGACGGCGGCGCAGTCTCCGATTAATATAGGCAAGACAGCGGTGCAGGTTGCGGTGGATATGTTAGATGGCAAGGACTACGAAAAAGAAACTTATGAAGAAGTATTCATGATTAATAAAGACAACGTTGATATGTATGGCGTAGACGGATGGCAATAAGATATGAACAACAGAATAGTTGGATGTAGGGTGTAACGTGTACAATATACAGACAACAGGAAGGATAAGGCATGAGAGAAAGAGCGGGGCGGCCCTTACCGTTAGGAGTTACGATTGAAGGAAATGTGGTGAATTTTTCAACTGCAGTTCCACAGAGAAAAGAATGTCAGTTATTACTATACCGTGCAGGCGAGAATGAGCCGTGTATGACTTATGAGATGAAACAGGAGATTGGCGAGGTGCGGTATCTTACACTGGAAGACATTACGCCATCGGATTATGAGTATAACTATCAGATTGACGATGAGATTGTTATAGATCCTTACGCGAAAGCGCTGACAGGACGGGAGATCTGGGGAGAAGAGCGTGATGCATCAAAGTCCGAAGTAAGGGGAATTCTGTATGACAAGGAGTACGACTGGGAAGGGGATAAGCCATTGGAACTTCCTTATCACAGTGTGATTGCGTATAGTCTGCATGTCCGTGGCTTTACAAAACATCCGTCGTCAAAAGTAAGGAATAAAGGAACGTTTCGCGGAGTGATAGAGAAACTTACGTATCTTCAGGATCTGGGGATTAACCAGATTCACTGCATGCCGGTTTATGATTTTGAAGAGAACTTAAGGTATCGGAATTACTGGGGATATGGAGAAGGATACTTTTTTGCGCCGAAAGCATCTTATGCGAAGTCAAAAGATGCGGTAAGAGAACTAAAGGATATGGTAAAATCCTGCCATCAGGCAGGGATAGAAGTTGTGCTTGAGATGCCGTTTACCGGAGAAACTCCGAAACAGATGATCGAGGAATGTTTAAGGTATTATCGGATGGAGTATCATATCGATGGATTCATCCTGAATCCTCTGATTGCCCCGATGGATGGAATCTATGCAGATCCTATCCTGAAGAAGACGAAACTTATGGTTCATCAGACTGGATTCCAGACGGTTATGCGCCGTTTCCTGAAGGGAGATGAAGGAATGATCGGCGAAGTGATATACTGGCTTCGTCATAATTCCAGGAGGGAAGGAATATTTAATTATATCACGAATCAAAATGGATTCACGCTCTGTGATCTGGTGTCCTATGACGGGAAACATAATGAGACGAATGGCGAGAACAATCAGGATGGTCCTGATTATAATTTCAGTTGGAATTGCGGGGCGGAAGGTCCATCCAGAAAGAAGGCTGTAGTTGCACTGCGTAATCAGCAGATGCGCAATGCTTACCTTTTGCTTCTTCTGGCACAAGGGACTCCGTGTCTTCTGGCAGGCGATGAATTCGCGAATACGCAAGATGGCAATAATAACGTCTATTGCCAGGATAATCCTACCGGATGGGTTGACTGGAGGAGACTGGACAGAAGAAAAGAACAGTGGGAGTTTGTGAAGTCTCTGATCGCTATAAGGAAGAACTATCCTGTCTTCTGGCCAGAAGAAGAGATGCAGGGAATGAATCAGATGAAATGCGGTGTGCCGGATGTATCTTATCATGGTGAGAGTGCATGGCGGGTGCCTTCTGAGATTGCAAGCAGGCAGTTGGGAGTTTATTACAGCGGGATGGCTGTAGATGGTGAAGACTGTTTTGTGGCTTACAATATGCATTGGGTAGATCATACATTCGCTTTGCCGGCATTGTCTAAGAAAAAGAAGTGGTATAAGATTGCATCTACGGAGGAAGGAGTTCTGAAAGAAGAAGAACTTCTTGAGAGTCAGAGACTCGTAGAAGTAAAGGCAAGAACGATTATGGTGATTGTGGGCAGGTAGGAAGATGGAACAGGTATTACGGAGGGCGGGTCTTACATCGTATCAGTTAAAATGGATCGCGATTATTACAATGGTGATAGACCATACTGGCGCGATCATCTACCCTGGAGAAATGATATGGCGTTATCTTGGAAGGCTGTCTTTTCCTATATTCTGTTTTTTGTTGGTAGAAGGCTTTGTTCATACGCATGATATCTATCAGTATATGCTGAGACTTGGAATCTTTGCCGTGATATCTGAGATACCTTATGATCTGGCATTTCACGGCAGGATTCTGGAATTCGAGTATCAGAATGTTTTTTTTACACTGCTGCTAGGCGTTGTTATGATGTATGTTCTGGAGAAGGGCGGTGACTGGCCGGAGAAGTTGATAGAAGTGCTTTTGGTGATGTGGCTTGCGAATCTGCTGCGGACGGATTATAGTTTCAAAGGGATTCTGCTGATTAGCGTCTTCTATGTATTCCGGCAGTATTTTTTACCCAAGATGGCAGGCGGAGCAGTATGGAATCTGCTTTGGAATGGGAGTGTGCAGGGATATGGCGCGCTGGCTATGATTCCGATTGCATTGTATAATGGAGAACGCGGGAGAAGGATGAAGTATTTCTTTTACGTTTTTTATCCGGCACATCTGCTGGTGTTATATGGAATTAGCAGGTGTCTGATGTAGAGAATTATGAGAAAGAGAAGTAGAAGGTTATGAAAGCGTTAGAGCATTTGAAGACGATTAATCATCACAAATTACTGGTTATGAAAGAATGTTTTAAGGTTGGGCTTTATAAGCAGGGGCTCTTGCATGATCTGTCAAAATATACACCCACAGAGTTCCTGGTGGGCTGTAAGTATTATCAAGGAACCAGAAGCCCTAATAATGCAGAGCGTGAGGCTACGGGATATTCGAAGGCGTGGCTGCATCATAAGGGCAGGAACAAGCATCATTATGAATATTGGATTGATTACAGCGTGAATCCAAAAGAGGGCATTATAGGGCTTAAGATGCCTAAGAAGTACGTGATAGAGATGTTCATGGACCGTGTCGCAGCATCTAAGACCTACCAGGGAAGTAATTATAAGGATACGCATCCGCTGGAATATTATGAGAAGGGTGCGGGAAAACTGGGGAAGATGATACATCCTGAGACAGCCAGGCTTCTGCATTTTTTGCTTAAGATGCTGGCAGAAGAAGGAGAAGAGAAGACCTTCCGTTACATAAAAAAAGTAATTTTAAAAAAATAAAAATAGATGTTGACATTTGTAGGTCTATGTAGTATTATAATTTTCGGACGGTTGATAAAGACGTCATGCGGAAGTGTCGGAACTGGCAGACGAGCAAGACTAAGGATCTTGTAAGCATTGCGCTTGTGTGGGTTCAAGTCCCATCTTCCGCATTAAGAAAAAGGCAGGAAACGGTATGTTTCCTGCTTTTTTCTTAAGTTTCTTATACTCTTTTTTGATATCCATTGTTAATATATTATTGGGCGCTTGAGTGTTAACAATGGGAACAATGTGTATGGAACGAACTCAATACTTTTGATGTTCTTTTAAAGACAGGAGTTTTATGAAAACTAAACCATTACATGAAATTAATCGTTATGATGATACTTCATTTCCTGTGGGGATGTATATTGTTACAAAGGATAAGATTGTTCCGAAAGGCAGGGGACATATGGATCTTCACTGGCATGAAGAATTACAGTTCACGCTTGTAACGAATGGCTCTGTTGTTATGCAGGTAGATGGCAAGATGTATATATTGGAAGAGGGGCAGGCGATATTCATCAATCGGAATCTGCTGCATATTACTAGTGAACTGCCGGAGGATGGAAGATATATCAGTATCAATTTTCCGGATAAACTTCTTGGTTTTTTTGTGGGCAGCCGTATGGAGAGAGATTATGTAATGCCATATACCAATAATTATCGATTTCCGGCAATTGTTTTTCGGAAAGAAATTGAGTGGCAGAAAAAAATCTTAGATGAACTTTGGGAGTTACAGGAGATTCTCCTTAAGAGAGAGCCTATGTATGAATATAAAGTATCACAGAAACTGGTTACAATCTGGATGATCTTGATTAATAATGCACAGGATCAGTTAAAAAACCCTTCAAAAGGATATGTCCGTAAGCAGGAGCGTATGCAGAAGATGCTGTCCTACATTCATGAAAATTATATGAATAACATACTTCTGAAAGATATTGCAGCAGAAGTGAACGTTAGTGAAGGTGAGTGCTGCCGATGTTTCAAAGAATTGATTCGAGAGAGTCCGAACCAATATCTTCTTGAATACCGCATTTCGAGGGCGATGGAGATGTTAAATTACACGGGAATGCCTGTCACGGAGATTGCTCTTCAGTGTGGATTCAACGATACCAGCCATTTTATCCAGTATTTTAAGAAAAAGACAAAAATGACACCCAATGAATTTCGCAATAAAAAATGTTAAGATTATTATAGTTTTGGTTAAGTCTTTTATAGCAGGGAACAGCGTTTATTGTTAAACTAATATCAATAAAGAAATGAAATTGATAGTAGGAGGTTTAATAATGGGCGCTAATTTTATGGATCGAATTCAGTTTATGAAAGACCGTGTGGTACATACGATTCCGGAGATGGATCTGGAAAATGCACGCATCATGACAGAGAGTTTTAGAGAGACAACTGGCGAACCGCTTTGCATTCAGAAAGCAAAAGCATTCCGCAAGCAGTGCCGTGAAAAGACAGTCAAGATATGGGATAAGGAATTGATTGTAGGATGTTCCGGAAGTAAAATGCGAGGAGGTATTCTTTGTGTTGATACATGCTGGAGCATCCTGGATGATGAGATTGATACAATTAATGACCGTAAATATGATCCATTTAAACTTCGTGAAGAAGACAGACAGATGTTTCTTAAGGAGATAAAGCCGTTCTGGCAGGGAAGATCTACTTACGAAGCATGGTTAAAACAGATTCCGGATGACTGCCGTGATCTTCGAGACACTGGGCAGGTGTATATCAACAGAAAGGCTGTACGTGGTTGGGGAGAGACGACTGCCGGTTATCGCCAGATAATTGAGGAAGGGATCGAGAGCATCTGTGAGACAATCCGTAAGAAAAAAGCAACACTTGACGCAACAGTTCCAGGTGATATTGAAAAAGAGGATTATCTGAATGCGCTTTTGATAAGCGCAGAAGGAATCTGTGAACTGGCAGAGAGATATGCGGTGGAAGCAGAGCGTCTTGCAGCGGAAGAACAGGATGAGGTGAGAAGACAGGAACTTTTGGATATTGCAGAGGCATGCCACCGTGTTCCAAGATATCCGGCGCGTTCTTTCCGTGAAGTATTACAGTCTCTGTATATCTATCAGATTTGTATCTTTATGGAGCAGAATGCTGCAAGTTACAATCCTGGCCGTATGGATCAGTATTTATATCCGTATTACAAGGCAGACATCGAGAAAGGCATCTTGACAGAAGAAGAGGCACAGGAACTTCTGGACTGCCTGTGGATCAAATTCTCGGAGCCGTGTCTGTTCCAGGATGCTGTTACCGCAGAATTTGCTGCAGGTTATCCGATGTTCCAGAATGTCTGCGTTGGAGGAGTAACAACTGCAGGAATGGATGCGGTTAACGATTTGTCATACCTGATCCTTCAGGCAACGATGGATGTGCAGTTATATCAGCCGTCTCTGTCTGTAAGGTATTCCTTGGCAAAGAATCCCAATAAGTTCCTGCGCAAAGTTGTGGAACTGATTCGTCTTGGCACAGGCTTCCCGGCATTCCACAATGATGATATTGGTATCCGTATGGTGATGAACAAAGGAATTCCACTTCGCGATGCACTGGATTGGAATCCTTGCGGATGTGTTGAGACAAACTTAGAAGGAAGACTTCGCCAGTACACAGCTCTTGCAGATATCAATCTTGGTGGCATGATTGAATTCGTAATGACGAATGGCGTTCATCGAAAGAGCGGAAGAAAAGTTTCTGTTGAGACTGGCGATCCGACAAGTTTTAAGACTTATGAAGAATTCAAAGAAGCAGTAAAAAAGCAGCTTTGCTACGCAGTACGTGCAGTGGTAAAAGGAAGCCATGTAATTGACAATGTGTGCATGGATCGTGTTGTGCCGGCTTTGTCTCTGTCATTCCGTGATTGTATTGAGAATTGTAGTGATTATGCATGGGGTGGTGCAAAATATAATACAGGTAATGGAATTATATTGATTGGCGTTGCCGATCTGATCAACAGTATGGCAGCAGTAAAGAATCTTGTTTATGACGAAAAGAAGATAACAATGCAGCAGCTTGTAGATGCATTGAATTCGGATTTTGAGGGTTATGAATTTATTCAGCAGTTGTGTAGGGATGCACCGAAATACGGAAATGATGATGATTCAGTTGATGAGATGATCGGAGAAATGTATACATTCATTGCTGATGAGATAGAGAGTTATAAGAGTAAGTTCGGAACGATGACACCTGGTATTCTTCCTGTTTCCGGAAATACACCGTTTGGTCTTGAAGTTGGAGCGCTCCCATATGGAAGAAATGCATGGAAACCATTGGCAGATGGTGTATCGCCAAATGGCGGAACGGATACGCAAGGACCGGGAGCGGTATTAAAATCTGTATCCAAGATTCCGCACGATCGATTCGTACAGGGAACACTCTTGAATATGAAGGTTGAACCTGAGATGCTGAACAGCGAGAATGGAATCCAGCAGATGATGGCACTGTTAAAGAGTATGTGTTCACTGGGTGTATTCCATGTACAGTTTAATGTAATCAATAGAGAGACTCTGATTGCAGCTCAGAAGAATCCGAAGGATTATCGTGGACTACTGGTGCGGGTGGCTGGATATACAGCATACTTTACTGAACTTGGAAAAGATGTTCAGGACGAAATCATTGGAAGAACAGAGCAGAAATCCTTATATGGATGCAGCTGTGGCTAATATAACTGGAGGGAATGGGAATGAGCGAACTGACAGGAAAGGTTTTGAGAATAGAGAAAACTTCGATTCATGATGGAGAGGGGTTAAGGGCAGTTGTATTTTTAAAAGGATGCCCTTTGAAATGTAAATGGTGTTCTACGCCAGAATCTCAGTATCGTTATTCCCATTGCGCAACCGGATATGGAAAAGATATGACCGTATCAGAGGTGGTAAAAGAGGTTTGTAAAGATTCTATCTTTTTCTTCCATTCTGGAGGAGGGGTGACCATAAGCGGCGGTGAAGTACTGATGCAGAGCGAATTTGCGGCAGAAATATTGAAAGAATGTATGCTGGAAGGGATGCAGACAGCGATTGAGACAAGTCTGTATGGAGACTATGAGACGAAGATTCGTCTACTGCTTCCGTTTCTCTCGACGATGTATGTTGATTTTAAAGTATATGATGATGAGAAGCATCAGTATTATACCGGAGTGTCAAATGAATTGATCAAGAGCAACTTGTTAAGACTCCAAGAAGAATATCAGGGATATATTCATATTCGTATTCCTACTGTTCCGGGCGTAAATCTAAGTGAGGAAAATGGCAGGAAAACGGCGGAGTTCTTAAAGCCTCTTACAAAAGTAAAGGATATCGAACTTCTGCCGTATCATAAATTAGGGACAGATACGTATCGGAAAATGGATGTGCAGTATGAATTGCCGAAGACACAGACGCCAGGGATGAAAGAGATGCGAAGATTGGCAGAAGTGATTAAGGAAACGGATCCTAACAGAATCGTGAAGATTAAAGGAGAGTCATTTGCTGGGATGTTGATGTGACAGCGTTTGTTTGTATGGGAATTTAGTGGAGAAAAGTAGATTTTCGAAAGTGTACGGTGAAGCAGAAGAAGATGGCTGGCTCTGAGAACGGGGCGTTTCGTTAACAAGGTGTAAGCGTGAGAATCCCCGTA
>NZ_JBNPMC010000014.1:0-77012 GCF_050313795.1 Bariatricus sp. SGI.154 | reverse complement strand
CGCTAACGCCTTGTAGCACTTACTTGACGCTCTCAGAGCCAGCCATCTTCTTCTGCTTCGCCTGACATTTTCGGAATCTCAGAGTTTTTTCCACCGGGAGGATTCTTGGCGAAGATGTGTGTGGAACGGTATTAGCTAAATAACAGATTGGGAATGCGTGATGAGTGTGTTGGATGAGTAACAGACCTAAAGTGTGTGGAGTGGTGTTAACCATGGATTGAACTGAGACATATGAAATTGTATTGGTAAAGCAATATGCATTTCATGACCTAAACAGGAATTTTGTGATTAAGACACAGATTAATGAAGGTAATATGCTTTGTCTGCAATTTTTTGTCATTGTATATAGCAGATGCATTTTTCTAAATTAGTTAACAGGTATGCGCATAGACCGGCTTGTGATTTGCACTGTATTACATACCGTAGAACAAGTTTTCCTGCGCTAAGGTATGTAAAATCACAGGAAAAAGAGCATCTAGTTCTCTGTATTACATGCTGCAAGACAAGTTTTCCTATGCTAAGGTATGTAAATCCGCTTCCCTTAATAGATAACCCCAAACAGATACCAGCCAACACCGTCCCACACCCACCTTCACCAGGAATCCCCCCAGTTTAGAAAGAGTTACCCCCAAAGAATGTCAGGCATAGAGGGCAGATGGGGCGGTTCCATGCCGTAGAAGAGCCGTACAAGCCGTTAGCGAAAGAGAGACAGAAAACCAGGATGAATTCTGTGCCACCAGCACGGAATTCAAGAATGTTTGAGCCGGAAAAATCTTCAGATTTTCTCCGGTGAATACATTCGGTTCCTGATTTTCTGCCTCTCTTGAACTTACGGCTTGTAGGCGACTGGCCCCGGTATGGAACCGCCCCATCTGTCCTCTATGCCGTACACCTTTATCTAACTCTTAATAAACTAAATTCCCCTCTTGCGCACCTTCCACTTCCGATAAAAGTAATAAGGTGCCAGGAACAATAACGTAGTCCCCCAAGCCAACGGATAACTAACCATCAATGTTCCAATATCATGTCGCATAGGTGTCACGATCAATATCCAGGGAAGTCGCACCAAACAGATCCCTCCAAGGGTAATCCCAGTCGGTACAAGCACATCCCCTAGTCCCCGAAGTGCACCGGTCAGAATCTCCACGAATATATAGATTGCATAACTTGGTGTCAGATAATGCAGCATATAGACGCCAATCTCAATCACCCCAGCGTCAGTGGTAAAAAGGTGAAACAGTGGATCTGCGAATACCATCAGAAGAACCAGCAAAGACCCTGAAAGCACCAAAGACATCCCCAGGGTTGTCCGGACGCTTTTGTATACACGATCCATTCTGCCGGCACCCAGATTCTGTCCGGCGAATGTGGTAATCGTAATTCCGAATGCACCGCTGACTGCCCAGAATATCAGGTCCATCTTACTGAATGCTGCCCATGCGGCGGCGGTATCTGTTCCGAATCCGTTGATAACCGTTTGGATGATGATATTGGTAATCCCATACATGCAGGCTTGAAGCCCTGCGGGAACTCCAATTCGAAGTTCTGCTTTTAACATCTGACGGTCCAGGCGGATAGATCTTAATTCTAGTTTCATCATATCATAAGAAACCATCAATGCACGAATTACCAGGATTGCACTTGCTGTCTGTGCAATCACGGTTGCGATAGCAGCGCCTGCGATTCCCATTTTGAACACAATGACAAAGAGAAGATCCAGAGTAATATTCAGAATACTACAGACCATCAGATAATACAGAGGTCTTCTGGAATCTCCGATTGCCCGCATGATACTGGATCCGATATTATAAAGCAGTGTGGACAGAATTCCAAGGAAATAGATTCGCAGATAGACAATGGAATCTGCCATAATGTCTGACGGTGTCTTTGTCACAGCTAGAAGCCACGGAGTTGTGAGCCAGCCAATCACTGCAATTGCCAGACTGATAATAATAGAAAATGCAAATGCTGTATGAAGTCCCTTATGTAGCCGCTTGGAGTCCCCGGCTCCATAGCATTGAGAGATGATAACGGTTGCTCCTGATGAAAGCCCGGTAAAAAAGGCGATAATCTGATAAGATAATACGGCAGCGGAGCCCCCAACACTGGCAAGAGCTTCCTTTCCTACGAACCTTCCCACGATAATTGCGTCTACAGTATTGTAGAACTGCTGGAAGATGGTTCCTACTACAATAGGAAAGAAAAAGATCAATACCTGTCTCCAGATTACTCCCTCGATAATCTGATTTTCCTTCACTTTCGTATGTTTCATAACATAATCACCCCCTTCATACGAGATTATATCATCCCTAATTGAAAACATCATCTATATTTTCATAAATTATTCGATATATGTCGCATATATGGTGTATAATAGACATAAGAATCAGAAAAAACAGTAACTAAGGCTGCTTTTGCCTGAATAAGGGAGGAAAAAATTATGTTAGAAAAACTGGATTTAACCAAATCATTAAGCAAGACAGAGTATAAGGAAAAAATGATGGAATTAGAACCACAGTTAGGTAAACTTCAGAGAGAATGCAGAGAACTTGGCATTCCTGTTATGATTGCATTTGAAGGATATGGAGCATCAGGCAAAGGAGTACAGATCAGCGAGTTGATTAAAGCGCTTGATCCGAGAGGATTCGAGGTACATGCTGTTAAGAATGAGACGGAAGAAGAGAGAATGCACCCATTCTTGTGGAGGTTCTGGGTGAAGATGCCTGCCAAAGGACGCATTGCAATTTATGACAGCAGTTGGTATCGCAAGGTTCTGATTGACAGATTCGACAAGAAGACAAAGAAAAAGGAATTGTCTTCCTGTTATGAATCTATTTGTTCTTTTGAAGAGCAACTGACGGAAGATGGTATGGCGATTATTAAGATATTCCTTGCGATTGATAAAAAAGAGCAGAAGAAGCGTTTCGATAAGTTGCTGGCTTCCAAGGAGACGCAGTGGCGTGTAAGCAAAGGAGATTTGAAGCGGAATAAAGAATTTGATAAGTATCAGGCGATGAACGAAGAGATGCTGACGCGGACAGACACGGAATACGCGCCATGGCATGTTGTAGAGGCAGTTGACCGCAGATTTGCAACGGTTAAGATCTATACGGTTGTGATCGATGCGCTGAAGCATCAGGTAGAGGAGAAGAAAAGAAAGCAGGCACTGAGCCAGGCGAAGCGGGAAGAGGGACAGGCAGAAGCAGGGGCATCTGTGCAGGAAGAGAATCTGGATAAGAAACAAGATAAGAAATTGAAGGAATCTATTCTGGCGAAGGCGGATTTAAGTCTGACCTATTCTAAAGAAGAATATAAGGAGCGTCTGGACAATCTGCAGAAGAAAATGGAGAAACTTCATGGGGAATTATACCGCAGAAGAATTCCGGTGGTACTTGGCTTCGAAGGATGGGATGCAGGAGGCAAAGGAGGTGCCATTAAGCGTTTGACAGAAAAGATGGATCCAAGAGGTTATGTGGTACATCCAACTGCATCCCCGAATGATATCGAGAAAGCGCATCACTATCTGTGGCGTTTCTGGACGGATATGCCGAAAGCGGGGCATGTGACCATCTTCGATCGGACCTGGTATGGAAGGGTTATGGTAGAACGAATCGAAGGGTTCTGTACGAAGCAGGAATGGAAGAGAGCTTATAAAGAGATCAATGCAATGGAGCGGGATCTGACGAATGCAGGCGCGATTGTACTGAAGTTCTGGATGCAGATTGATAAGGATGAGCAGGAGAGACGTTTTACCGCAAGGCAGGTGAATCCGGAGAAACAGTGGAAGATTACGGATGAAGACTGGCGTAACAGAGAAAAATGGGATCAGTATGAGGATGCGGTAAATGAGATGCTGATTCGTACTTCTACGCCGAACGCTCCGTGGATCGTGGTGGAAGGCAATTGCAAATACTATGCGAGAGTGAAGGTGCTGGAGACGGTAGTGAATGCGATTGAAAAACGTTTGGAAGAAGAGGGTGCAGTATGACGATCAGAGAACAGTTAGAACTTCGTGAACTGGAATATCTAAGTCCATATGCAGCGAGAAGCAAAGATTCAAAAGGCAGAGAGCGACCGGAAGAAGAATGCGATATCCGTCCGGTCTTTCAGCGGGACCGAGACCGCATTCTCCATTGCAAGTCGTTTCGCCGTCTGAAGCAGAAGACGCAGGTGTTCCTTCTGCCTAAGGGAGATCACTACCGGACCAGGCTTACTCACACATTGGAAGTATCGCAGAATGCCAGGACGATAGCGAAGGCTCTGCGGCTGAATGAAGATCTGGTTGAAGCGATTGCTCTGGGACATGATCTGGGGCATACGCCTTTCGGGCATGCAGGAGAGCGGGCTCTGAATCAGGTGTGTCCGCTTGGATTCAAGCATAATGAGCAGAGCGTGCGTGTCGTAGAGCGTCTGGAACGGCATGGAAAAGGCTTGAATCTTACATGGGAAGTACGTGATGGCATCCGGAATCACAAGTCCAGCAGTACGCCTCATACGCTGGAAGGACAGATTGTGCGGCTGTCGGATAAGATTGCCTATATTAATCACGACATTGATGATGCGATTCGGGGAAATATATTAAGAGAAGAAGATATTCCGCCAGAATTCCGTAAGGTTCTCGGAAATAGTACGAGAATTCGTCTGGATACCATGATTCATAATGTAATCATTAACAGTATGGATCAGCCGGAGATTCGTATGTCGGAGGAAGTTCAGGAGGCGACTATGGGGCTTCGAAGATTCATGTTCGAGCATGTGTATAAGAACCCTGTCGCGAAGGGGGAAGAAGAGAAAGCGATCAATATGGTGACGAATCTGTACGAGTTCTACATCCGTCATCTGGAATTGCTGCCGGAACAGTTCCTTGATATGCTGGATAAGAATGAGGCGGATGAGGCACAACTGGTCTGCGATTACATAGCGGGAATGACGGATACTTATGCGGTGAAAAAGTTTGAAGAATTTTTTATTCCAGAATCTTGGAAAATTTAAAGGAAATCGAATACTTTTGTCGAATATTATATATGAGGGTGTAAATTATGTATTATTCCGATGAAGTAATTGAAGAAGTAAGATCAAAAAATGATATTGTGGATGTAATATCCGGCTATGTGAGATTACAGAAGAAGGGAAGTTCGTATTTCGGACTGTGTCCGTTCCATAACGAGA
Organism: Bariatricus sp. SGI.154; assembly: GCF_050313795.1. NCBI lineage: Bacteria > Bacillati > Bacillota > Clostridia > Lachnospirales > Lachnospiraceae > Bariatricus > Bariatricus sp. SGI.154. Next base: position 71,843 of record NZ_JBNPMC010000014.1, on the reverse strand, counting down.
AATCGCCTTCTTTTTCGGTAAGCAGGCAGAAGCAGATGTATTATTGTTTTGGATGCGGAGCCGGTGGGAATGTATTCACGTTCCTGATGGAGTATGAGAACTATTCGTTTGTGGAGGCGCTTAAGTTCCTGGCAGACCGTGCGGGCGTGGATCTTCCGGAGCAGGAGTATTCCAAGGAAGCCAGGGAGCGAGCGGATGCCAAGGCGGTTCTGCTTGAGATTAATAAACTGGCGGCACAGTATTACTACGTCCAGTTGAAGAACAGCCAGGGAACTCAGGCACTTTCCTATCTGAAGAACAGAGAATTAAGCGATGATACGATTAAGGCTTTTGGGTTAGGATACTCGAACAAATACAGCGATGATTTGTATAAGTACCTGAGATCCAAGGGCTACCAGACGGATATGATTGCCAAGGCGGGACTCATTAGTATGGATGAGCGGCAGGGGGCTTATGATAAGTTCTGGAATCGAGTCATGTTTCCGATCATGGATGTGAACAACCGGGTGATCGGATTCGGCGGACGAGTTATGGGAGATGCGAAGCCGAAGTATCTGAATTCCCCGGAGACGATGATCTTCGATAAGAGTCGTAATCTCTATGGGCTTAACCGGGCGCGCAGTTCGAAGAAGCCTTATTTCCTGTTATGCGAAGGTTATATGGATGTCATCTCGCTTCACCAGGCGGGCTTCACTAATGCGGTGGCATCCCTTGGAACGGCATTAACACCGGGACATGCCTCGCTGATTAAGCGGTATGTGCAGGAGGTATATCTTACCTATGATAGTGATGAGGCCGGAACAAAGGCAGCGCTTCGTGCAGTACCGATTCTTCGTGATGTTGGCATTACAGCGAAGATCATTCGGATGGAGCCTTACAAAGATCCGGATGAATTCATCAAGAATCTGGGTGCGGAGAAATTCGAGGAGAGAATCCATAAGGCAAGGAATGGCTTCATGTTCAGTCTGGAAGTTCTGGAGCGTAACTATGATATGACGTCTCCGGAAGGCAAGACGGACTTTATGAAGGAAGTTGCCAAGAGGCTTACGGAATTCGATGAAGAGATTGAACGCAATAATTACATAGAAGCGGTAGCAGCAGCGTACCATGTAGGTTTCGAGAATCTGAGGAAACTGGTAAGCAAGATGGCGGTTCAGACCGGGCTTGCCAAGCCAGTGGAGAGACCAAAGTCTACGCTGAACCGTGAAAAGAGCAAGGAAGATGGTAATACAAAGTCTCAGAAGATATTACTGACCTGGTTGATCGAGGACGAAGCCATATTCCGGCAGATTAGTCAGTATATAACTCCGGCAGATTTTTCCGGGGATTTATATAAGACGGTTGCAGAACTTCTCTATGAACAGTATGAATCGCAGGATGTGAATCCGGCGAAGATTATGAATCATTTTACAGATGAAGAAGAGCATCGGGAAGTAGCCAGCCTGTTTCATACGAAGATTAAGGAATTAACGACAGTCAAGGAACAGGAGAAGGCACTGAAAGAGACCATTATCCGTGTGAAGAATCACAGTATAGAAGAGGCAACGAAGAGACTTGATCCCACTGATATGCGGGGCTTACAGCGGTTAATGGACGCAAAAAGGGAATTGCAGGACCTCCAAAAACTGCATATTTCCATTAATTAAGGATAAAATATAAACAAGCAATGAGAGGATGGACACTACATGGACGAAAATATAGTGAAATTCGAAGAGAAATTAAAAGAACTGTTGGCTTTGGGAAAGAAGAAGAAGAGTATTCTGGAAGTTCAGGAGATTAATGATTTCTTTTCTGATATGGAACTGGATTCAGATCAGATGGAGAAGGTATTCGAGTATCTGGAAGCCCATAATATTGATGTACTGCGTATCAGCAGCGATGACGATGATGATATTGATGTTGATCTTATGATCTCTGAAGAAGATGATGTGGATGTTGAGAAGATTGACCTGTCTGTACCGGATGGAATTAGCATTGAAGATCCGGTGCGTATGTATCTGAAGGAGATTGGAAAGGTACCGCTTCTTACGGCAGATGAAGAAGTGGAACTGGCGCAAAGAATGGCAGATGGTGATGAGGATGCCAAGAAGCGCCTGGCAGAAGCGAATCTCAGGCTGGTTGTCAGCATCGCAAAACGCTACGTAGGACGTGGAATGCTGTTCTTGGATCTGATCCAGGAAGGTAACTTAGGTCTGATCAAGGCGGTTGAGAAGTTCGATTACCGCAAGGGGTTCAAGTTCAGTACCTATGCGACATGGTGGATCCGCCAGGCGATTACCAGAGCAATTGCAGATCAGGCGAGAACGATCCGTATTCCGGTGCATATGGTAGAGACAATTAACAAACTGATTCGTGTGTCCAGACAGTTATTGCAGGAGTTGGGACGTGAACCCACGCCGGAAGAGATTGCAGAGGAACTGGACATGCCTGTAGAGAGAGTTCGAGAGATTCTTAAGATCTCTCAGGAGCCGGTATCTTTGGAGACCCCAATCGGTGAAGAAGAAGACAGCCATCTGGGTGATTTTATTCAGGATGACAATGTACCGGTGCCGGCAGAGGCAGCAGCACAGACACTGTTAAAAGAGCAGTTGGACGAAGTGCTTGATACTTTGACAGAGAGAGAGCAGAAGGTATTACGATTAAGGTTTGGAATGAATGATGGACGTGCCCGTACACTGGAAGAAGTAGGTAAGGAATTCGATGTTACCCGTGAGCGTATCCGTCAGATTGAGGCGAAAGCGCTTCGGAAGCTCCGCCACCCAAGCCGCAGCAGAAAATTAAGAGATTATTTGGATTAAGAGAGAGGCGCCTATGGAACTATCAAAGAGACTTTATGCAGTTGCAAGTCTTGTGACAGAGGGCGCCTCTGTTGCAGATATTGGGACTGATCACGGATATATTCCTATCTATCTGATGGAGCATCAGATTGCATCGAAGGTGATCGCAATGGATATTAACCGGGGACCACTGGAGCGTGCCAGAATGCATGTGATAGGGCATGGCCTGAAGGGAAAGATTGAGACGAGGCTGTCTGACGGTCTGCAGGCGGTGGCACCAGGGGAAGTAGATACTATGATTGCTGCCGGCATGGGAGGCGGACTGGTGATCAAGATATTAGAAGAGGGGAAAAAGGTAGTAGAGTGCTTGGATGTCTGTATCCTGCAGCCACAGTCGGAGATACGCAAGGTGCGGGAATATCTTGCAAGTCATTCTCTTAAGATCATAAAGGAGGATATGGTAGAAGAAGATGGGAAATTCTACCCTATGATGAAGGTTGTCCACGGGGTGCCAGAGACGTATACCGAATGTGAATATCTCTATGGAAGATGTCTGCTTAGGAACCAGCATCCTGTGCTTAAGAAGTACCTTCAGCGGGAGATGGCGATCAAGGAGAGTATCTTCCGGCAGCTTGATAAGCGGATGAACAGCGAGAGTGCAGCGCAGCGTAAAGAGGAGATTCGAAGAGAGATTATTCTGATTAGCGAAGCGCTGGAATATTTTGCATAAGAATAGGAAAGAAGGAAGATACATATGCTGTGTAAAGATGTGATAAATGTGATTGAGACTGCATATCCAAGACAGTATGCAATGGATTGGGATAATGTAGGGCTTCTGGCAGGAAGGGATGATAAAGAAGTCCGTCGGATCTACATTGCATTGGATGCGACGGATGAGGTCATCGATGATGCGGTCTTACGGAAGGCAGATATGCTGGTTACACATCATCCGCTGATATTTAGCGGAATGAAGAGGATCAATAACCAGGATTTTATTGGGAATCGAGTTCTAAGATTGATTCAAAATGACATATCTTATTATGCTATGCACACGAATTATGATGTAATGGGAATGGCGGAACTGTCAGTGAAGAAACTGGGAATTGAGAAGTCCGAGGTTTTGGAGGTTACTTGTGTGGAAGAGTACCCGGATGAATGCGGTAACAAGCGGATAGAAGGGATTGGGAGAATTGTAGAACTGGAGTCTGAAGTTACGTTAAAGGAATGCTGTGAAAGGGTGAAGAATGCATTTCAACTAAGTTCGGTGAGACTATTCGGCAATTCGAGTAGTCAGGTGAAGAGGATTGCTATCTGTCCCGGATCAGGGAAGAGTGTGATTCCGGTGTCGCTTGCGAAGGGAGCAGATGTACTGATTACCGGTGATATCGGTCATCATGAGGGGATCGATTCGGTTGCACAGGGAATGGCGATCATTGATGCAGGACATTACGGAATTGAACATATATTTATAGAAGATATGAAAGCGTATCTGGAAAAGAACACGAAAGAGATAGAAGTAGTTGCGGAAACGATTCATCATCCATTCGTTATGATATAATCGTGGGATGAGGAGAACAGGAAAGTAAGAAGGGCGGATGCGAGAAAGAGGCGAGTATATGAATAAGGAAATGTATCGTGTGCAGGTTGGCGAAGAACTCCGCAGGTATGAGGCCGGAACACCTTATCGGAAGATTGCCGGAGACTATCAGGAACAGTATGAGAATGATATTGTCCTGGTGGTTGTCAATGGGAGACTTCAGGAACTTTTTAAAACGTTAAAATCTGATTGTATTCTCCGGTTCATTACAACGGGTGATACGATCGGTCATAAGACGTATAAGAGAAGTATGAGCCTGATGATGGTAAAGGCAGTCTATGATGTGGCGCATCATAATTCCATTGATAAAGTAAGGATTCATTATTCTGTCAGTAAGGGATATTATTGTACGATTGAAGGCCAGATTGCTCTGACGCAGGAATTCCTGGAGCGCGTTGAAGCCAGGATGCATGAGATGGTAGAGATGGATATGCCGATCAACAAGCGTACAATTCATACGGATGAGGCGACCTTACTGTTCGGTCAGCATGGAATGTATGATAAGGAGCGTTTGTTCAAGTATCGCCGGGTATCTAAGGTAAATATTTATAGTATGAATGAGTTCGAGGATTACTATTATGGATATATGGTTCCAAGTGCCGGGTATCTGGGATATTTCAAACTCTATTTATATGATGAGGGCTTTGTTCTACAGATGCCGGAACAGTCGGCACCTAAGATTGTGCCGCCGTTTCTACCGCAGAATAAATTATTTCATGTTTTGCAGGAATCTACCAGATGGGGCGATATGCAGGGAATAGAGACGGTTGGTGCTCTGAATGATAAGATTACGAAAAGTGATGTTCATCAGGTGGTGTTAGTACAGGAGGCATTGCAGGAGAAGAAGATTGCAGAGATTGCCACGCAGATCGCGGCACGACCGGAACTAAAATTCATCTTGATCGCAGGACCATCTTCTTCGGGAAAGACGACGTTTTCTCATAGATTATCTGTCCAGCTTCGTGCCAATGGTCTGACGCCGCATCCGATCGCGGTGGATAATTATTTCGTTGAGAGAGAGGATACGCCGAAGGATGAGACAGGGGCTTATGACTATGAATGCTTAAGGGCTGTTGATGTAGAACTTTTTAACCGTCATCTGCAGAAACTGCTTGCGGGAGAAGAAGTGGTGATTCCAACATTTAATTTTGTGACTGGTCACAAAGAGTATGGAATACAGACGAAGAAACTGGGACCGAATGATGTGCTTGTGATCGAAGGAATCCATTGCCTGAATCCGGAACTCACATTCAGTCTGCCGGATGAGAACAAATTCAAGATCTATATCAGTGCTTTGACACAGTTGAATATCGATGAGCATAACAGGATACCTACAACGGATGGTCGGCTGCTTCGAAGGATTGTCAGGGATGCCCGTACTAGAGGGGCTTCAGCGCAGAAGACGATTCGTATGTGGCCTTCTGTAAGAAGAGGAGAGGAGCGCAACATCTTTCCATATCAGGAAGAAGCGGATGTGATGTTCAACTCGGCATTGATCTATGAACTTGCAGTTTTGAAGATCTATGTAGAGCCATTGCTATTTGGGATTGATAAAGATTGTCCGGAATATCTGGAAGCGAAAAGGCTTCTGAAATTCCTTGATTATTTTGTGGGAATCGGAAGTGAGAATGTTCCGACGAACTCACTGCTTCGAGAGTTTATCGGGGGCGGATGTTTTCATGTGTAAGTAAGAATGAAAAAGTTAGTGATAATAAGAGCGTCAGAATACTGCAGTCTGACGCTCTTTATTCGTTGCGTATGTTCAAAGGGAACTGCCGGTGGCAGATTCTGTAGGTTCTGGTCTGAGAATTTACTTAATCTCTATGATAGATCTTAGTGAGATGATCCATCTGTGAGGACATATTGGTCATCAGAAGATCTACTAGTGTAATTGCTGTCATGGATTCGACTACGACAACGGCTCTTGGTACAACCACCGGATCATGGCGCCCGGTAATTACGATCTTCGTGTTCTCACCTTTGGTAGTGACCGTTTCCTGTTCCTGAGAGATGGAAGCGGTTGGTTTTACAGCGGCTCTTAAGATAATCCGGCTGCCGTCACTTAGACCGCCAAGGGTTCCTCCTGAGTGGTTGGTTCTCTTATATATCTCTCCTTGCTGAGAGCAGAAAGAATCATTGTTGATACTTCCTCTGGACTTTGCAGCCTGGAAACCGTCACCGATCTCCACGCCTTTGACTGCGCCAATAGACATGATGGCCTTGGCAAGGCTTGCATCCAGCTTGTCAAAAACAGGCTCGCCGATTCCGGCAGGCATACCGTCTACGATGCATTCGATCATCCCGCCGGAGGAGTCCTGGCTTTTGATGCATTCCATAAGATAATCAGAGGCTTTCTGTGCATATTCGTTATTGGGCATATACAGGCTGTTGTTGTTGATACAATTGTAATCATAGGATTCTTCCGGGATTACAATGTTGCCGATGGATTTGGTATAAGCCGTAATGTGGATCCCCAGTTCACATAGAATCTTGGATGCGATCGCACCGGCAGCCACTCTTCCAATCGTTTCGCGCCCGGAGGTACGACCGCCGCCGCGGTAATCACGGAAACCGTATTTGGAATCGAAAGTATAGTCGGCGTGTCCTGGGCGATAGCACTCTTTGATCTTGCCATAATCTCTGGACCGTTGATCCTCGTTGCGTACGATGAGAGAAATCGGGGTTCCGGTGGTTCGCCCCTCGAATACGCCGGAGAGAATCTCTACTTGATCTGTTTCTTTTCGCATGGTGGTGAATCTGCTCTGTCCTGGTTTCCTGCGGTCGAGAAACTTTTGGACATCTTCTTCGTTAAGAGCAAGTCCTGCCGGGCAGCCATCAACAATTACGCCGATGGCTGGACCGTGAGACTCGCCCCAGGTTGTAATCGTAAATAAAGTTCCATAAGTTGATCCTGCCATATATAAGTCTCCTTTATTATTGATATTCTTTTTAAATGTTAAAGTATTTATTTGATATATATTAGCATATACTCCTATTATATAGAAGAGAATGAAAACCTGCAATTAGAATCTATTCAGGAAATCTTCATTATTTTTTCGACATTTTTGTCTGTACTTTTGGATATAGGCATATTATAATGTAAAAGTATGATAATTAATTAGAGGAGTAAGGTTAATGAGTGATAGAGACAAAAAGGCAGATGAGATTGTTGAAGAGACAATGAAAGAAATCTTTGACGATATCAACAATTCGGATGCTTTTAAAGAAACGGATGAGGATAATGAGAGTTCTAAGAAAAAGAAGAATCGTAAAAAAGATGCTGATCGCATTGATATATCTTCTCATGACAATCATGCTGAAGCAGGCGGATACGATGACGTAGAGGCTGTTGCAGACAGTGATTATGATGAAGAAGAGTTCGAAGAACTTCTGCATGAGATGATGGAAGAAGTTAAAGCGGACGAAGATATAGATGATGACGATGAGACAGATGACGATGAATATGACGAAAACGAGATGGATGAAGACATGGATGAAGACATGGAAGAGTATGACGACGAGATAGACGATGAGACAGATGATGAGATAGACGAAGATATGGATGAACGTAAGGGAAGAAAAGGCAGAAGGAAAAAAGGCGGAAAGGGAAAGAAGACAGCAGCGATTGTAATAGGAAGTGTTTTGGGAGTTCTGCTTCTTGTATATGTCGGATTGGCGGTATTTTTCAATAGCCATTTTATGTTTTATACGAAGATTAATGATACAGATTTCTCGCTTAAGAGTGTAAGCCAGGTAGAGAATTATATGAAGCAGCAGGTGGCTGATTATGTTCTTACGATGGAGGAATCTGACGGAGGGCAGGAGAAGATCAATGGATCTGACATTTCTTTGGAATATGTAGAAGGCGATCAGTTGGAGAAACTTGTGAAGAAACAGAACAATTTCCTGTGGATTACATCACTGTGGGATCATCCGGAGATTGAAGCGGAAGTAGGAGTGAAATATGCTGAAGCGGCGCTTGCGGATATCATCGCGAAGCTTGATTGTATGAAGGAAGAGAATCAGGTGGCTTCTGTAGATGCACATCCGGAATTCCAGGATGGTCAGTTTGTAGTCGTGCCAGAAGTTGTAGGAACGCAGATTAATACAGAAGTGTTCAATAAGAAAGTGGCAGAAGCAATTAACGGATTCCAGCAGGAGTTGAATCTGTTGGATAGCGGATGTTATATACTGCCTAGATTCGTATCGGATTCTCAGGAAGTAGTTGCGGCAACTGATGCGATGAACAGTTATCTGGGAGCGAATGTTACTTATGATTTTAATCCATACACCGAAGTTGTGGATGCGGCAGCCATCTCTCAATGGGTGAAGGTTGATGCAGATATGAATGTTACCTTTGATGAAGGTGCTGTCAGGGCCTATGTGGCATCTCTGGCAGAGAAGTATGATACCAAGGGCAAGACGAGAACATTTACATCGGCAAATGGTAATGCGGTTACGATCGAAGGTGGAAGTTATGGATGGCGAATTGATCAGGAGGCAGAGTATAATGCGTTGATTGCGAACATCCAGAATGCAGAAACTGTAACCAGAGAGCCGAACTATTCAAGCCGTGCTGCAAGCCATGAAGGCAATGACGTGGGAGGCACATATGCTGAGGTTGATCTTTCGAATCAGCAGATGTATTTTATTCAGAACGGTCAGGTTGTACTGCAGTCCGGAGTTGTAACAGGTAATCCGAATAGAGGTAATGCGACACCACAGGGAGTCTATTCTTTGGCATATAAAGCGAAGGATCAGGTGTTACGAGGTACTAAGAAGCCGGATGGAACTTATGAATATGAGACGCCGGTTAAGTATTGGATGCCATTTAACGGAGGTATTGGATTCCATGATGCGAACTGGCAGTCATCATTCGGAGGTTCCAGATATCAGACGAATGGTTCTCACGGCTGTGTGAATCTGCCACCGAGTGTTGCGGCACAGTTGTATGACTTGATATCAGCGGGAACACCGGTTGTATGTCATTTCTAAAAGAATATAGTAATTAGAAGAATATAGTAATAAGTAAAAGATAAGGAGAAGGTCATGTACGAGTTAGTGAAGAGAGATGGCCTTGCCAAGAGAGGTAGATTGCATACGGTACATGGGGTCATTGAGACCCCTGTATTTATGAATGTGGGAACGGCGGCAGCGATAAAAGGTGCTGTCTCTACCACGGATTTACAGGAGATTAAGACACAGGTGGAACTTTCTAATACTTATCATCTTCATGTCCGTCCGGGCGATGAAGTGGTGAAGAAGTTGGGGGGACTCCACAGATTCATGGTCTGGGACAAGCCGATCCTGACGGATTCGGGCGGGTTCCAGGTCTTTTCTCTGGCAGGGCTTCGAAGAATTAAAGAAGAAGGGGTGTATTTTAACTCCCATATTGATGGAAGGAAGATATTCATGGGACCGGAAGAGAGTATGCAGATTCAATCGAATCTGGCATCTACGATCGCCATGGCATTTGATGAATGTCCTTCCAGTGTGGCAGACAGGGACTATATCGAGAATTCTGTTGACCGGACGACGCGGTGGCTGGTTCGGTGCAAGAAGGAGATGAACCGGCTGAACGGGCTGCCGGATACGATTAATAAGCAGCAGTTGTTGTTCGGAATCAATCAGGGGGGAATCTATGAGGATATCCGTGTACGTCATGCCAAGGAGATCGCAGAATTGGATTTGGATGGTTATGCGATTGGGGGTCTGGCTGTAGGCGAGTCCCATGAGGAGATGTACCGGATTCTGGATGCAGTTGTGCCGCATCTTCCGACGAATAAACCGACGTATCTAATGGGAGTAGGTACTCCGGCGAATATACTGGAGGGGGTCGACAGAGGCGTTGACTTCTTTGACTGTGTATACCCAAGTCGTAACGGACGTCACGGACATGTATATACGAATCACGGCAAGTTGAATCTGTTTAATGCAAAGTATGAACTGGATGACCGTCCGATTGAAGAAGGATGCCAGTGCCCTGCATGTCGTACTTATTCCAGAGCCTATATCCGTCATCTGCTGAAAGCAAAAGAGATGTTAGGAATGCGCTTGTGCGTGCTGCATAATCTGTATTTCTACAATACGATGATGGAGGAGATCAGAGAGGCGATTGAAGAGGGACGCTACAAGGAGTATAAAGCGAGAAAAATCGCAGGAGTAACTGGTCAGGAGATATAAGAATCAAGAAAAAGATATATAAAAAAACAATGAATTCAAGAAAATTACTTGATGAAAATTGTATTATTGTGTATGATAGCAATAGTGTTTAAAGATATTTAGGAGGAATTAATTATGTACACATTAGCAGCACAAAGCGCAGGAGGAAGTTGGGCGTTACTGATTGTCGTATATGCAGTTATCTTCGGAGGCTTCTGGTTCATATTTATCAGACCACAGAAAAAGGAGCAGAAGAGAGTTCAATCAATGATTTCCGATATGGAAGTAGGCGATACCGTATTGACAACAAGCGGATTTTATGGAGTTATTATTGATATTAGCGATGACGACGTAATCGTAGAATTTGGAAGCAACAGAAACTGCCGTATTCCAATGCAGAAGGCAGCAATCGCTCAGGTTGAGAAGGCATCTGCTGAGTAAGCAGACTGTACCTGGCATAGGAAGGTTAGAGTAAGATGATGAAGAGAATCCTGGAGAAGGATTCTCTTTTTTGATGAATTAGAAAAGGGACAGGGGGATTTCAAAAAGGGACAGGGCAAATTGAATTGGGGACGGGGGATTTTGAGTTTTCCCCCGTCCCCACTGGAGAATTGCACAAAATTCAATACAATGGGATAAACGATAATGATTATCAGGATGCCTATTGATATTTTGTTAACAAGATGGTATACTGTGCGAGAAAAATGTAAAACAACTTAGAGAAGGGAGAAAACGCAATGGCACATTTTGAACAGTGGGCAGGATTCACAGGAAGAAACTGGAAAGAATCCGTAGATGTTCGTGATTTTATTCAGTGTAATTACACCCCGTATGAAGGTGATGAATCATTCCTGGAGGGTCCGACAGAGGCAACGAGTAAATTATGGGGCAAATTGCAGGAATTGCAGAAAGAGGAGCGCGCAAAAGGCGGCGTTCTGGATATGGAGACAGAAGTAGTATCTGGTCTTACTGCATATGGTCCAGGATATATAGATGAGGATATGAAAGATTTGGAGAAGGTCGTAGGTCTTCAGACAGACAAGCCGTTAAAAAGAGCATTTATGCCATATGGCGGTATCACAATGGCTGAAAAGGCTTGTACTACTTATGGATATCAGCCAAGTGAAAAATTACACGAGATATTTACCAAATACCATAAAACACACAATCAGGGCGTATTCGATATCTACACACCAGAGATGAAGAAGGCGCGCCATAATAAGATTATCACAGGTCTTCCGGATACATACGGACGTGGACGTATCGTTGGTGATTATCGTCGTGTTGCATTATACGGAATTGATTTCCTGATTGAAAAGAAACATTATGATTTTGACCGTTATGCAAGACATGGCATGAAGGGAACGGATTTCCGTCTTCGTGAAGAGGTGGCTGATCAGATTCGTGCCCTGGAGCAGATGAAGGAAATGGCAGCCGTCTATGGATACGATATCTCCCAGCCGGCAAAAGATGCGAAAGAAGCAGCACAGTGGCTGTACTTCGGATACCTTGCAGCGATCAAGACTCAGAATGGTGCAGCTATGAGTGTAGGTCGTGTATCTACCTTCCTTGATGTTTATATTGAAAGAGATTTGAAGAATGGTACTATTACCGAGTCTGAGGCACAGGAACTGATCGATCACATGGTTATGAAGTTCCGTATGGTGAAGTTTGCAAGAATTCCTTCTTACAACGAACTCTTCTCAGGTGACCCGGTATGGGCTACACTGGAAGTGGCAGGTCTTGGAATGGATGGACGTTCTATGGTAACGAAGAATGACTATCGTTTCCTTCATACATTAGAGAATATGGGACCGTCACCAGAACCGAACTTAACAGTATTGTATTCGCCGAAATTGCCTGCAAACTTTAAGAAATATGCATCATTCATCTCTGTAACCACAAGTTCTATCCAGTATGAAAATGATGATGTAATGCGTCCGGTATGGGGGGATGATTACAGTATCTGCTGCTGTGTATCTGCAACTGAGACAGGAAAAGAGATTCAGTTCTTTGGAGCACGTGCGAACCTTGCGAAATGTTTGTTATATGCAATTAACGGTGGTGTGGATGAGAAGACAAAGCAGCAGGTATCACCGGCTTATAAGCCAATTACTTCAGAGTACCTTGATTATGATGAAGTAATGGAGCGTTACGACGCAATGATGGACTGGCTGTCTAAGTTATATGTAGATACCTTGAATATGATCCACTATATGCATGACAAATATAACTACGAAGCAGCAGAGATGGCTCTGATCGATACCAATGTAAGACGTACATTCGCTACAGGCATTGCAGGATTCTCACATGTAGTTGACTCCTTAAGCGCCATCAAGTATGCGAAGGTAAAAGTAATTCGTGATGAAAATGGACTGGCAGTTGACTTTGAGACAGAGGGAGAATTCCCAAGATATGGTAATGATGACGACAGAGCAGATGATATCGCAATCAAACTTCTGAAGACATTTATGCATAAACTGAGAAAATGCCATACATACAGAAATTCTGAACCTACAACTTCTATCCTTACGATCACATCTAACGTTGTATATGGTAAGGCGACCGGATCACTTCCGGATGGAAGAAAAGCAGGAGAGCCACTGTCACCAGGTGCGAACCCATCCTATGGTGCAGAGAAGAATGGCCTCCTTGCATCCTTGAACTCCGTGGCAAAATTGCCATACGAGCTGGCTCTTGATGGTATCTCTAATACACAGACCATTAGCCCAGGCGCATTGGGACACAGTGACGAAGAGCGTGTAGACAACCTTGTGAATGTAATGGATGGATATTTTGCACAGGGCGCTCACCATCTGAATGTAAATGTATTCGGTACAGAGAAACTGATTGATGCTATGGAGCATCCGGAAAAGCCAGAGTATGCGAACTTTACAATCCGTGTATCCGGATATGCGGTTAAATTCATTGACCTGACTCGTGAGCAGCAGTTAGACGTTATTGCAAGAACCTGCCACGCTGAGATGTAATCTGTGTGACTGGATTATTGTATAAAATGATCTGGTCTGGTCAAAACTTCATATAGTTAAGATTTCGTATAGTCAAGACTTCAAATAGTTAAGGCTTGATGGGGTCAAGATTTTGTAAAATGGAGTTTGAATATCATAAAGGAGCAAATACTATGACAAAAGGATATATACATTCTTTGGAAAGTTTTGGCTCTGTAGACGGACCGGGAGTCCGGTATCTGATCTTCTTGACAGGATGCACCATGCGCTGCCAGTTCTGTCATAATCCGGATACCTGGAATATGCATTCGGGAACTCCTTATACTGCGGATGAACTGATAACAAAAGCATTAAGATACCGCTCTTACTGGAAAAGTGAGGGCGGTATTACCGTCAGTGGGGGAGAACCACTTCTACAGATAGACTTTTTATTAGAATTATTCAAGAAAGCTAAAGAAAAAGGAATTCATACAACACTTGATACAAGTGGCAATCCATTCACCAAAGAGGAACCGTTCTTTGACAAATTCCAGGAACTTATGAAATATACGGATCTGATACTTCTGGATATTAAGCATATTGACGACGAGCAGCATAAGATATTGACCGGACAGACCAATGCAAATATCCTGGAGTTGGCAAGATATCTTAACGAGATCCAAAAACCGGTATGGATTCGCCATGTCCTGGTGCCAGAGCGAAGTGATAAGGATGAATATCTTGAAAAACTTCATGAATTCATCTCTACACTTGATAATGTGGAGAAGGTGGAAGTACTGCCGTATCATACTCTGGGTGTATACAAATGGAAAGAATTGGGGATGGAATATCCGCTTGAAGGGATTGAACCGCCAACGAAAGAACGGGTGGGGAATGCGAAGAGGATTCTGGAGAGGTAGAGGGGAATTTAGTTTATTAAGAGTTAGGTAAAGGTGTACGGCATAGAGGACAGATGGGGCGGTTCCATACCGGGGCCAGTCGCCTACAATCCGTAAGTTCAAGAGAGGCAGAAAATCAGGAACCGAATGTATTCACCGGAGAAAATCTGAAGATTTTTCAGGCTCAAACATTCTTGAATTCTGTGCTGGTGGCACAGAATTCATCCTGGTTTTCTGCCTCTCTTTCACTAACGGCTTGTACGGCTCTTTTACGGCATGGAATCGCCCCATCTGCCCTCTATGCCTGACATTCTTTGGAGGTAACTCTTTCTAAACTGGGGGGGATTCCTGGTGAAGGTGGGTGTGGGTGGTGTTGGCTGGTATCTGTTTGGGGTTATCTATTAAGGGAAGCGGATTTACATTGCTCTTTTTCCTGTGATTTTACATACCTTAGCGCAGGAAAACTTGTTCTACGGTATGTAATACAGTGCAGATCACAAGCCGGTCTATGCGCATACCTGTTAACTAATTTAGAAAAATGCATCTGCTATATACAATGACAAAAAATTGCAGACAAAGCATATTACTTTCATTAATCTGTGTCTTAATCACAAAATTCCTGTTTACTTCATGAATACTAATTCGTTCCACTCTCAATCTGTTATTCATCCAATGCCGCTCCCATGCACCCCGCCAGGAATCCTCCACGTTCGTGAAGAGTCACACATAAGAATGTCAGGCAGAGAGGGACAGTATGGGCGTTCACATCCGTAGAAGAGCCGCACAAGCCGTTAGTGAAAAAGAGGGCTGAAATCAGGAGGGCTTCTGTACTACCAGTACAGAAGTCCAGACTATCGTGGGCGGAAAATCATCAAGATTTTGCGTCCGCTATAGTCGATGCCTAATTTCAGCCCTCTTTTGAACTTACGGATTGTAGGCGATTGGAGTCGGATGTGAACGCCCATACTGCCCCTCTCTGCCGTACACCTTACAAACAACTCTTCACAAACAAAATTCCCCCTTCCAAGGCATGCATCCCTCCCAACCAGCATAAGTTAATTACGAGAGTAAATATGATGATTCGGGGAATATCGAATGAAAAGGCATACAATCGTACTATTTTTATGTGTCATAATTGCAGGACTTGGAATCTTGAACTACGGAGGGAATACAGTTCCAACGAATAGCATGGCAGTTGAAGAGACAGAGGAAGGGGAGGAATCGCAAGATTATATTAAGTGGGTGGAATTCAAAGTGACGTGTGATGCAATGAAGAAGGCTTATCAATATGATCTGGATACATATCATAACGAGGTTCATCTGAACTGGGTTGATCTTCTGGCATATCTTGGGGCGAAATACGGCGGGGATTTTACACAGTATCAGGAGGCAGATATGGAGGAACTTGCCGGGACGCTGTCAGAGGGGGAGAAGGCAATGGAAGAATTGACGAAGGATATGCAGTATTATGCCTATTACCGGGAAGCCTATGGTGCGGTATTAGATGGTATGGTCGGTGAGTTCGCAGTTGAAACAGTTACGCAGCCCGTAGGTGAAAATGATGACGAAGCAGGAAAAGCTTCAAAGGAGGCAAAACAGACGGGAACACAGACCGTATGGAAGAATGTATATGGTTTGAAAGCGTTTCATCCAATTGCGAAAGGATTTCCCTATTCGGATTATGATGATTTTGGCGTATCCAGAAGTTACGGGTATAAGAGGAATCATCTGGGACATGATATGATGGGGCAGGTAGGAACACCGGTGATTGCGGTTGAGTCGGGATATGTGGCAGAACTTGGCTGGAATCAGTATGGAGGATGGCGTATCGGAATCAATAGTTTTGACGGGAAGCGTTATTACTACTATGCACATCTCAGGCAGAACCGTCCCTATGCGGAAGGACTGGAAAAAGGGGATATCATTCAGGCGGGAGATGTGATTGGGTATATAGGAAGAACCGGTTATAGTACAGAAGAGAATGTCAATAATATTGATGAATATCATCTGCATTTTGGATTGCAGTTGATCTTTGATGAATCACAGAGGGATGGTAATAATGAGATCTGGGTGAGTGGGTATGAACTGGTGAAGTTCTTATATCAGCATCAGTCGGAGGTGGAACGTAATGATGATACCAAGGAGTGGACACGGATCTACCAGATTAAAGATCCATTTGTGAATGAGTATGCAAAAACACATAAGACCATAGACACATCTGAGGAAGAAGAAGGCAAGACAAAATGAATATTAGAGACAGATAGGCTTAGAGGCAGAGAGAATCAGGGATAGAGCAATCTATCCCTGAAACATATTTTCTACATAATTCTGCATTTCTTTACGGCTTTTCATCTGGCGGGAACCATCTACGATTCTCTGCTGTTCTTCAGGAGAGAGAGAAGCGAATTGTGTGAGGATATCGGTATGCTGTGCAAGAGACATAGTAAAGCCGATTGGAAATTCATCTTGAAACGTCATGACATTATCACCTCGGAGATATTGTGTGCTAAATGATGGATTTGTATACAATAAAATCAGAAAATATAATAAAAAGCAATAAATAGAATAACTATGTGTGCGGGAAGGGCTAGTTTATTTGGTCATATAATGTTAAGATATGAAGTATGATACAATGATAGATACATAAGAGAGAAAATGAGTGGTGTTACAAGAGATGAGACTTGATGGAGCAAAACTACAAAAGAAGTTACGAGATTTTGTGAAAACATATCAATGGCAGACTTGTCTGTTCATAGTAATGGCGATTGTTGTTATCGTCACTTTTTGCAATGCCAGCCTCTATCCTTCGGAGATTGGCAAGGTGGTAAAAGTGCAGACGGAGCAAAGTGGGGATATGGTCAACTACAATTCGGAGATGGAGAATATTTCCGAGCCGTATTATGTACAGAAGTTGACAATCAAGATTCTGAATGGGCAATATAAAGGAAAGAAGGTAACGGTATCTAATGAATTCGGATATTCCGAGGTAGATACGGAGCGGTATCAAAAAGGAGACAGAGTATTCCTCCGAATTAGCGGGGAGGAGCAGATATCATCTGTTAGTATTACTGGGGTGAAACGGGATCAGTATGCGATTTTGCTTGCTGTAATCCTTATATTCCTTGTGATTATTCTTGGAAAAGGCAGGGGAGTTCTGTCACTTTGTTCGATTGGTGTGAATATTGTGGTGTTCGTATATGGTCTGGTCCGCTATGAAGAAGGGGATGACTTGTTGAAGATCTGTGCGGTTATGATTGTGATTTTCACGGTCGGTACTTTGTTCCTGGTAAATGGAGTGAATAAGCGTTCATTAGTTGCAATTATATCAGCACTTGTTACGGTGGTGATTACAATGAGCATCTTCCTGCTGGCAATGAATTATGGGGAAGAGATTGATTATGCGGCGCTTGATTATATTGTGGGAAATCAGGAACTGGAGACAATATTTATTGCCAGCATTGCGATTGCAGGACTTGGAGCGATTATGGATGTGTCGGTATCCATTGCGGCTGCACTGCAGGAACTGATAATGAGGAAGCCGGATATTACGTTTCGGGCACTTGTGCATTCCGGACGGGAGATTGGATATGATATCATGGGTACTATGATGAATGTTCTGCTGTTCACATATATCTGCGGATTGATTCCACTTATGCTGATTAAGATGAAGAATGAAATCAGCCTGATTACAATCATACGCCTTCAGATTCCTTTTGAGATATGCAGATTCTTAATTGGCAGTATTGGTATCGTGATGGCAATTCCGGTCAGTATAGGGATTGCGTCGATTGTAATGAAGATGGGGAGGAGAAGGGCATGATATTCATATTAGCGGTTGTATTTTTCCTCCTATTATTGCTGGTTGGAGGAGAGAGGGGAGCAGTGTCTCTGATCGCCTTGATGGGAAATATCCTGGTATTTATAGCGGCAGTGATTGCCATGTCTATAGGACTGCCCGTAATTCTCATCACAATCCTTGCGAGTATAGGAGTGAATAGTATTACGATTCTCTATCAGAACGGAACGAATAAAAAATCCGCGGCGGCTTTAATCTCTGTGGGAATCGTGATGGCGCTTTTGATGTGTCTGGTGATCTGGATCGGGGGACGGATGCATATTGGCGGATTGAATGAGATTGAACTGAATAGTGATCTGTCATTATATTATTCATTTGCTATTCGTGTGAATATGCGCAAGGTATGCATTGCTATGATTATGATCGGACTGTTAGGTGCGGTTATGGATACTGCAGTGGCAATCTCTTCGTCGCTTTATGAAGTATATGAACATAAGCCGGAATTAACGGTATCAGAATTGTTCCATTCCGGCATTACGGTAGGAAAGGATGTGCTTGCCACAACTTTAAATACATTATATTTTGCGTATATTGGAGAGGCACTGATGCTTCTTTTATATCTGAGAGAATATCAGTATTCACTGGTGTCTATTCTGAATTCCAAGGCATTTCTACAGGAATTCACATGTATCATGGTAAGTGCGATTGGATGTGTGCTTATTATTCCAATCAGCGCCCAGGTGACGGCAAAACTACTAAAAGAATGGTAAATGACAATATATAAGAGAAAGAAGGGATTGTATGATTAATTATTCTGAGGACAAGGACAGACAGTATCATATTCAAGTGGCACGAGGAGAGATTGGAAGATATGTACTCTTGCCGGGAGATCCTAAGCGATGTGAGAAGATTGCGGCGCATTTTGATGAGCCGAGACTGGTTGCGGACAGCCGGGAATATGTGACTTATACGGGGTATCTTGACGGAGAGATGGTAAGTGTCACTTCTACGGGGATTGGAGGACCTTCCGCATCCATTGCCATGGAAGAACTGGTAAGAGTCGGTGCGGATACATTTATCCGGGTCGGAACGAGCGGAGGTATGGCGCTGGATGTCAAGAGTGGAGATGTGGTGATTGCTTCAGGAGCAATCCGTATGGAAGGTACCAGCAAAGAGTATGCGCCGATTGAGTATCCGGCTGTAGCGGATATCTGGGTGACCAATGCACTGATACAGGCAGCAAGAAAATTAGGTCAGGACTACCATGTGGGAGTGGTGCAGTGCAAGGATGCTTTTTACGGGCAGCATTCGCCGGAGACGAAGCCGGTAGGGTATGAACTGATGAATAAATGGGATGCATGGGTCAAATGCGGCTGTCTTGCATCAGAGATGGAATCAGCGGCACTTTATATCGTAGGCAGTTGCCTGCGGGTGAGAGTTGGCACAGTGCTTCTGGTGATGGCGAATCAAGAGCGGGCGAAACAGAATCTGCCGAATCCGGTGGTGCATAATGTGGAAGCGCCGATTGAGACGGCGATAGAAGCATTGCGGATTTTAATTCGGGAGGACCGCAAGAATCGATAGGGATTGGGCAGAGAATAACAGGATGATCAAGATAGATGGGATATGGAAAAGGAGTTAGAAATATGGAGTTACAGGAGATATTAAAACGGGTAGACCATACCCTGCTTGCACAGACGGCAACATGGGAAGAGATTAAGACGTTATGTGATGATGCAGTTGCATATCATACTGCATCTGTATGCATTCCGCCGTCTTATGTGAAGCAGGCAAAAGAATATGTGGGAGATAAGATGGCAGTCTGTACGGTGATAGGATTTCCCAATGGATATCATACAACGGCAGCGAAGGTATTCGAAGCGGCAGATGCTATAGATAGCGGTGCGGATGAGATTGACATGGTGATTAATATCGGATGGGTTAAGGATGGAAGATATGACCTGGTGGAGCAGGAGATCAGGTCTGTAAAAGAAGTGGCAGGAGATAAGATCCTGAAGGTGATTATCGAGACTTGCCTTCTGACGGAGGAGGAGAAGATCCGTATGTGCGAGGTGGTGACGGCGGCGCAGGCTGACTTTATCAAGACCTCTACGGGATTCTCGAAAGGAGGAGCAACCTTCGAGGATGTGGAACTTTTTGCAAAGTATGTAGGCGAAGGTGTGCAGATGAAAGCGGCAGGAGGCATCAGTTCGCTTGAGGACGCAGAGAATTTTCTGGAATTAGGGGCTTCACGCCTTGGAACCAGCCGGATTGTCAAGATAGCGAAACAGAGATCGTGTTGAAGATGGATGGCATGTTTATTTGAATAGTATGTCTGCTTAAATGGAGGAAAAGTATGGAAGAAAATATGATAAGAAGTATGATCCGTTTGGCAATGGATACGCTTCAATTCTCTTATGTTCCGTATTCCGGATTTAGAGTGGCGGCATCGCTGCTGACTGCGAACGGCAAACTATATACAGGGTGCAATATAGAGAATGCGGCTTACAGCCCGGGGAATTGTGCGGAGAGAACTGCCATATTCAAAGCGGTCAGTGAAGGAGAGAGGGATTTTGCGGCAATCTGTATTGTAAATGAGAATACAGATGGACAGCACGATATCTGTCCGCCTTGCGGTATGTGCCGGCAGGTAATGATGGAATTCTGTGTTCCGGAGGAATTCCTGATTATATTGGCGAAAAGTGAATCGTGTTATGAGATTCATACACTTGGGGAACTTCTTCCCATGGGATTTGGACCAGGGAATCTGAAGGGAAAAAAGTAGCAATTTTTGCATAAATTCTACATTGTTTGACATAGAATATACAATTTAGCAAATTAAAGTCTTGAAACATACATTAAAATAGGATATTATAGGTGTTAAAGATTTTTTATCTTATTGTCTTATTAGGAAGGAAGAGGATTATGAATCTGAAAATTGGAGTGATTAAAGGGGATGGAATCGGTCCGGAGATCGTAACAGAGGCTATGAAGGTACTGGATAAGGTCGCAGAAACTTACGGACATACCTGTGATTATACGCAGCTTTTGATGGGTGGCGCGTCTATTGACGTACACGGAGTTCCGCTTACCGATGAGACGGTGGCAGAGGCAAAAGCGTGTGATGCGGTTCTGATGGGATCAATTGGAGGAGATGCCAAGACATCTCCGTGGTATCAGTTAGAGCCATCTAAGAGACCAGAGGCAGGGCTGCTTAGGATTCGTAAGGAACTGAATCTTTTTGCCAATTTGCGTCCGGCGATTCTATATGACGAATTAAAAGGGGCATGTCCGCTGAAAGAAGAGATTACAGAGGGCGGCTTTGATATGATGATCATGAGAGAACTGACGGGTGGTCTGTATTTCGGGGAGAGAAAGACCATAGAAGAAGATGGCGTTATGACAGCCTATGATTCTCTTACATACAATGAGAATGAGATCCGCAGAATTGCAAAGCGCGGATTCGATATCGCTATGAAGCGCAGAAAGAAAGTAACGAGCGTTGATAAGGCGAATGTATTAGATTCCTCCAGACTTTGGAGAAAAGTTGTAGAAGAAGTCGCAGCAGAGTATCCGGAAGTAACACTGGAACATATGCTGGTTGATAACTGTGCAATGCAGTTGGTAAAAGATCCCAAGCAGTTCGATGTCATCCTGACAGAGAATATGTTCGGTGATATTCTGTCTGACGAGGCAAGCATGGTAACCGGCTCGATAGGAATGCTGGCAAGTGCAAGCCTTAACGAGACCAAGTTCGGTCTCTACGAGCCAAGCGGCGGTTCTGCGCCGGATATCGCAGGAAAAGGTATTGCGAATCCGATTGCAACCATTCTTTCGGCGGCTATGATGTTAAGATTCAGTTTTGATTTGGATAAAGAAGCTGATGCTATTGAGGCAGCGGTAGCAAAAGTACTGGAAGAAGGCTATCGGACCATCGATATTATGTCAGAAGGAAAGAAGCAGATTGGTACTTGTGAGATGGGAGATCTGATTGCAAGTTTCATCTAGTTTCTTGATTAAAAATAATCGGGTACAGGACATATGCTAAAAGGGTACAGGGCATATGTCAAAAAGGTACACCACAAATGTCAATTTGGGACGTAGTAAAATGCACTTTTACTACGTCCCCAGGAGGTAAAATATGAGAAGTGATACAGTTACAAAAGGAAAACAGCAGGCTCCTCACCGTTCGTTATTCAACGCGCTGGGGCTTACACCAGAAGAGATGGAGAGACCTCTCGTAGGTATTGTCAGCTCTTATAATGAGATTGTTCCAGGACATATGAACCTGGATAAGATTGTAAATGCAGTAAAACAGGGGGTTGCCATGGCAGGTGGAACTCCAATCGTATTTCCGGCAATCGCAGTCTGTGACGGTATTGCCATGGGACACATTGGTATGAAATACTCTCTGGTGACCAGAGACCTGATTGCAGATTCTACAGAGGCTATGGCTATGGCTCATCAGTTCGATGCGCTGGTTATGGTGCCGAACTGTGATAAGAACGTTCCGGGACTTTTGATGGCGGCAGCAAGAATCAATGTTCCGACCATTTTCGTCAGCGGCGGTCCGATGCTTGCAGGTCATGTGAAAGGCAAGAAGACCAGCCTTTCCAGTATGTTCGAGGCAGTAGGTGCGAATGCGGCAGGATTGATTACGGATGATGACTTATGTGAATTCGAGAACAAGACATGTCCAACTTGTGGTTCCTGCTCTGGTATGTATACCGCTAACAGCATGAACTGTCTGACAGAAGTATTAGGCATGGGGCTTGGCGGCAACGGAACGATTCCGGCAGTATATTCTGAGAGAATCCGTCTGGCAAAACATGCTGGTATGAAGGTTATGGAATTATGGGAGAAGAATATTCGTCCAAGAGATATTATGACTGAGAATGCAATCCTGAACGCATTAACCGTTGATATGGCGCTTGGATGCTCTACCAACAGTATGCTGCATCTTCCGGCAATCGCGCATGAAGTAGGCATGGATTTTGAGATTGATTTTGCAAATGGAATCAGTGAGAAGACTCCGAATCTCTGCCATCTTGCCCCGGCAGGTCCAACTTACATGGAAGACTTGAACGAAGCAGGCGGTGTATATGCGGTTATGGCTGAGTTGAATAAGAAGGGTCTGATTCATACAGAGTGTATGACGGTAACTGGTAAGACGGTTGGAGAGAATATCAAGAATGCAGTGAATAAAGATCCTGAGGTGATTCGTCCAATCGAGAATCCATATACACCAACCGGTGGCCTTGCTGTATTAAAAGGCAACCTTGCACCGGACGGAAGTGTTGTAAAACGTTCCGCAGTCGTAGAAGAGATGCTGGTACATGAAGGACCTGCAAGAGTGTTCGACTGTGAAGAGGATGCCATTGATGCAATCAAAGGCGGTAAGATTGTAGCAGGTGATGTTGTAGTCATCCGCTATGAGGGACCAAAGGGTGGTCCAGGTATGAGAGAGATGCTGAATCCAACTTCCGCGATTGCGGGAATGGGACTTGGCTCCAGTGTTGCTCTGATTACAGATGGTCGTTTCAGCGGAGCATCCAGAGGTGCTTCGATCGGTCACGTATCACCGGAAGCAGCAGTTGGCGGACCGATTGCATTGGTTGAAGAGGGAGATATCATTAAGATTGACATCCCGAACCTGAAATTAGAGTTAGACGTATCTGAGGAAGAACTTGCAAAGAGAAGAGAAGCATGGACAGAAAGAGAGCCGAAGGTAACAACCGGATATCTTGCGAGATACGCATCTATGGTAACTTCCGGAAATCGTGGGGCGATACTGGAAGTTCCGAAGAATTAATTAAGAAGTATGAAGGCATCGCAGCCGCTTGCGGCTATGATGTAATATGAATTACAGAAGTACTCTAGATAGAACAGGAGAATATTAGGTATGCAGTTGACAGGATCAGAGATCGTAATTGAATGTTTGAAAGAGCAGGGTGTGGATACCGTGTTTGGTTATCCAGGCGGAGCGATTTTGAACGTATACGATGAATTATATAAACACAGTGATGAGATCACGCATATCCTGACTTCCCACGAACAGGGAGCAGCCCATGCGGCTGACGGATATGCAAGAGCAACCGGGAAAGTCGGTGTGTGCTTTGCAACCAGCGGCCCTGGTGCAACCAATCTTGTAACAGGTATTGCTACTGCCTACATGGATTCTATTCCGATCGTAGCAATCACATGTAATGTAGGAGTAGCCCTTCTTGGAAAGGACAGTTTCCAGGAGATTGATATTGCGGGAATTACCATGCCGATTACTAAGCACAATTATATTGTCAAAGACGTGAATGACCTTGCCGACACGATCAGAAAAGCATTCGTGATTGCGCAGAAGGGAAGACCTGGTCCGGTATTGATCGATATTCCGAAGGATGTAACAGCGAACAAGGCAGAGTATAAGAAGACTGTGATTGGGCCAGTGGTTCCGCCTATTGATGTCTGTGAAGAGGATATAGAGACAGCACTTAAGATGATTGCAAAGTCCAAGAAGCCATATATCTTTGTAGGCGGCGGAGCAGTATTATCCGGTGCCAATGAAGAGTTATATACATTTGCCAAGAAGGTAGATGCGCCAGTTACAGATTCTTTGATGGGAAAAGGCGCATTTCCTGGAACAGATCCGTTGTATACCGGAATGTTAGGTATGCATGGAACGAAGACATCTAACTACGGTGTTAGTGAATGTGATCTGTTGATCGTAATCGGTGCAAGATTCAGTGACCGTGTAACGGGCAATGCGAAGAAATTTGCTAAGAATGCGAAGATTCTTCAGATTGATGTTGATCCGGCAGAGATGAATAAGAACGTATTGATCACGGAAGGCGTGGTAGGAGACATTAAGGTTGTACTTGGTGTCTTGAATGAAAGGCTTACGCAGCAGAGCCATACGGAATGGCTGAATAAGATTATGGAATACAAAGAACGGTATCCATTGTCTTATCATCCGGATGAACTGACTGGACCTTACGTGGTAGAAGAGATCTACCGCCAGACAGAAGGAGATGCTATCATTGTCACCGAAGTTGGACAGCATCAGATGTGGGCGGCACAGTTCTATAAATATACCAAACCAAGAACGTTATTGACTTCCGGAGGTCTTGGAACTATGGGATATGGTCTGGGCGCATCTTTGGGGGCTAAGACGGGTATGCCGGAAAAAACGGTTGTCAATATTGCAGGTGACGGATGCTTCCGTATGAATATGAATGAGATTGCAGCGGCTGTGCGTCATAATATTCCGGTCATCCAGGTTGTAATCAATAACCATGTGTTGGGAATGGTGCGCCAGTGGCAGAATCTGTTCTATGGACAGCGCTATTCTGCAACGGTACTCAATGATGCAGTGGACTTTGTAAAACTTGCAGAGGCCATGGGAGCAGAAGGAATCCGTGCAACAACACAGGAAGAATTTAAGGATGCATTTGCGAAGGCGTTAACTCTTGGAAAACCGGTTGTCATCGACTGCCAGATCGGTGCAGATGATAAAGTATGGCCAATGGTTGCACCGGGAAAAGCAATTGATGAAGCATTTGACGAGAAAGATCTAAAAGAAAAGAAATAATCATAAAAGGAAAGAAGAGGAATAATCATGAGCAGAGTGTACAATTTTTCAGCAGGACCGGCAGTATTACCGGAAGAAGTATTAAAAGAAGCAGCAGAAGAGATGTTAGACTACAAAGGAACCGGAATGTCCGTAATGGAAATGAGTCACCGCTCGAAGGCGTTTCAGGAGATTATCGATACGGCAGAGGCTGATATCCGTGAACTGATGAATATTCCGGATAATTACAAGGTGCTATTTCTGCAAGGCGGAGCATCTCAGCAGTTCGCTATGATTCCGATGAATCTGATGAAGAATGGCGTGGTTGATTATATCGTGACCGGGCAGTGGGCGAAAAAAGCGGCTGCGGAAGCGGGCAAATACGGCAAGGTGAATATCCTTGCTTCTTCCGCAGACAAGACATTCTCTTACATCCCGGATTGTTCAGATCTGCCTATCTCTGAAGATGCAGATTATGTATACATATGTGAGAATAATACCATCTATGGTACAAAATACAAAGAATTACCGAATACAAAAGGAAAGACACTGGTAGCAGATATCTCTTCCTGCTTCCTGTCTGAACCAGTAGATGTTAGGAAGTATGGTCTGTTATACGGCGGTGTTCAGAAGAATGTGGGACCTGCAGGAACGGTGATCGTAATTATCAGAGAAGATCTGATCACCGAAGATGTACTTCCGGGAACACCAACCATGCTGCAGTATAAGACGCATGCAGATGCAGGATCTCTCTATAATACACCACCGGCATACGGCATCTACATCTGTGGCAAAGTCTTTAAATGGCTGAAGAAACAGGGTGGTCTCGCAGCAATGAAAGAACTGAATGAGAAGAAAGCAAAGATTCTGTATGATTATCTGGATCAGAGCAAATTGTTCAAGGGAACCGTAGTGCCAAAAGATCGTTCGCTTATGAATGTTCCGTTCGTAACCGGCAGCGATGAACTGGATGCCAAATTCGTAAAAGAAGCGAAAGAGGCAGGTTTCGAGAATCTGAAAGGACATCGTTCCGTGGGCGGTATGCGTGCAAGTATATACAACGCAATGCCAATCGAAGGCGTAGAAGCATTAGTAGCATTTATGAAGAAGTTTGAAGAGGAGAATCTATAATCATGTACAAATATCATTGCTTAAATCCAATCTCTGAGGTTGGAATGGAACAGTTTACAGAAGAGTATGTCCCGGTAAGCACTGCGGACAATGCGGATGCGATCCTTGTGAGAAGTGCAGTGATGCACGATATGGAATTCTCACCTAATCTGAAAGCCATTGCAAGAGCTGGCGCAGGTGTGAACAATATTCCGCTGGACCGATGTGCGGAGGAAGGAATCGTAGTATTCAATACTCCGGGTGCTAATGCAAACGGTGTGAAAGAACTGGTAATTGCAGGTATGCTTCTTGCGTCCCGTGATATCATCGGAGGCATTAACTGGGTACAGGAAAATGAAGAAGATGGCAACATCGCCAAAGATGCCGAAAAAGCGAAGAAGGCATTCGCAGGATGTGAATTGGAAGGAAAGAAACTGGGTGTCATCGGTCTTGGTGCGATAGGTGTTATGGTGGCGAATGCAGCGACACATCTTGGTATGGATGTATATGGTTATGATCCATACGTATCTGTAGAATCTGCATGGAGGCTTTCCAGAAGTATCCATCATGCAAAAACGGTAGATGAACTTTACAGAGATTGCGATTATATCACGATCCATGTTCCTGCAATGGACAGTACCAAGGGAATGATCGATAAAGATGCAATCAACCTGATGAAAAAAGGTGTTGTTGTACTGAACTTTGCAAGAAATGTACTTGTGGATGAAGAGGCAATGGTGGATGCGCTGGTATCTGGTCATGTGAAGCACTATGTATCAGACTTTCCGACACCGATCACTGCCGGAGTTAAGGGAGCCATTGTAATTCCACATCTTGGCGCTTCTACAGAAGAATCTGAAGATAACTGTGCGAAGATGGCAGTAAAAGAACTGAGAAATTATCTGGAAAATGGAAATATTAAGAATTCCGTGAATTATCCGGACTGCGATATGGGGATGAAGGGAGATAATACCCGTATTCTTCTGCTGCATCACAATGTTCCGAATATGATCGGACAATTTACCGGCATTCTGGCAAAAGATAATATGAATATTGCCGATCTGACGAACAAGAGCAAGGGTGAATATGCATATACCATGATTGATATTGATAGCCCGGTACCGGATGGTGTAGTAGAAGACCTGGTAAAAGTTAAAGACGTTCTCCGCGTTCGTATTATTAAATAATAATTAAGAAAATCCTGTGGAAAGCGGTACGAAATATCGTCCGTTCCATTCCACAGGATTTTTCTTATCAGGAGATACTCTGATGCTGAAACAATCAGATTCCCAGAGCATCGTTATGTTTTTTTAATAATGCATGAATCTTATCGGTAGGATTCAATACGGTGCCGATTGAGATATCGTGATTCAGAGAATCAATAATTAATGCGATAAACTTGCTCATGTCAGCCACAACGAAATAAGGCTTCTCATATGCAACTGGTGGCAGGTATGTCAGATTCGTTGTGATAACGCGATCGATGAATCCCTTCTCATAATAGTCATCAAATTTATCAAACCCTTCTGTGAAGAGACCAAACGTAGTGCAGACGAATACACGATTGGCACCGCGTTCTTTGATCTGTCTGGCAACATCCAGCATACTTTCACCGGAAGAGATCATATCATCAATGATAATGACGTTCTTACCCTTGATATCGTCTCCAAGGAATTCATGGGCAACAATCGGGTTCTTGCCGTTCACAACTGTTGAATAGTCACGGCGCTTGTAGAACATACCCATATCCACGCCAAGTACGTTGGAAAAATATACTGCACGGTGCATAGCGCCTTCATCAGGGCTTATGATCATTAAGTGATCCTTATCTACGATTAGTTCCGGCTCTGCCCGCAACAGAGCTTTTATGAACTGGTATGGCGGGTTAAAGTTATCGAATCCGTGAAGAGGCATGGAATTCTGTACTCTCGGATCATGTGCATCAAACGTAATAATGTTATCCACACCCATATCCACCAGTTCCTGAAGTGCCAGAGCACAATCCAGCGACTCTCTCTTCGTGCGTTTGTGCTGGCGGCTCTCATATAAGAATGGCATAATGACATTCAGACGATGTGACTTGCCGTTCGCAGCTGAGATGATACGCTTCAGATCCTGGTAATGATCATCCGGGGACATATGGTTGGGATGACCATTCACCGTATAGGTCAGGCTGTAATTACATACATCAACCATTACGAACAGATCTGTGCCGCGGATAGATTCTCCCAGAAGCCCTTTTGCCTCACCTGATCCAAAACGTGGGCAATGGCAGTCTACCAGATAGTTGTTCTGCTGATAACTGGAAAAAAGTGTTGAATCCAGAGATTCCTTCAGAGCCTGCTGTCTGAACTGAACAATATAGTCATTCACCTTCTGTCCCAGTTCTTTGCAGGAATCAAGGACCGCAATTTTAAGAGGCGCTCTAGGAAGCGCTGTTTCCATTAATTTGATATTCGTCATTTTCGAGTCTCCTGTATTCATTGATTTATACTAATCTCTAAGATATTTATATCACTTTTCCTATAAAAAGGTCAACTACAGATTGGACTATTTGGGAAAGGTGGGGTATAATAAGAGAGTTAAATACTAATTTTGGGGTAGATATATGAGACATGAACACATTGTGAAAGCGGTTCTGCCGGGAAGTATTGCCGATGAACTGGGAATCGAGGCCGGGGACAAGCTGCTTTCCATTAATGATAATATGATTGAAGATGTATTTGATTATCATTTCTATGTAAATGATGAAGAATTAGTGCTGTTGATTGAGAAGCCCGATGGCGAAGAGTGGGAACTGGAGATTGAAAAAGATTATGAGGAAGATCTTGGCATTGAATTCGAACAGGGATTGATGGATGAATATCGGTCCTGTCGGAATAAGTGCATGTTCTGCTTTATCGACCAGATGCCGAAGGGGATGCGGGAGACGCTGTATTTTAAGGATGATGATTCTAGGCTTTCTTTCCTGCAGGGGAATTATGTTACGCTGACGAATATGAGCGATCATGATATTGACCGGATCGTACGATATCATCTGGAACCGATCAACATCTCTTTTCAGACCACGAATCCGGAACTCAGGTGTAAGATGCTTCATAACCGTTTTGCGGGAGAGGCGCTTAAGAAGGTTGACCGTCTGTATGAGGGCGGCATTCAGATGAATGGGCAGATCGTGCTGTGTAAAGGCGTGAATGACGGCGAGGAGTTAGACCGCAGCATCCGGGATATGTCGAAGTATTTCCCGTGCCTTCAGAGCGTATCCATCGTGCCGGTAGGACTTACCAGATATCGTGACGGATTGTACCCACTGGAGCCTTTTGACCGGGAGGATGCCATAGAAGTGCTGTCTATTATCCATAAGTGGCAGGAGCGGTTTTATGAAGAATACGGAATGCATTTTATCCATGCCGGTGATGAATGGTATATCCTGGCAGGGCAGGAAGTGCCGGAGGAAGAGCGGTATGACGGTTATCTTCAGTTGGAAAATGGAGTGGGAATGCTTCGGCTTTTGGAGAATGAATTCGAAGAAGGATATCAGAGTGCTGTTGGAGATGAACTTCCAAGAGAAGTATCCATGGCAACCGGTCTTCTGGCATATCCTTATATTCAGAAGATGGCTGACCGCCTTGTGGGGAAATATCCGAACACGAAAGTGCATGTCTATCCGATCCGCAATGATTTCTTCGGAGAACTGATTACGGTATCCGGACTGATTACCGGACAGGATCTGATCGCACAGCTTACCGGGAAGGAACTTGGCGACAGGCTTTTGCTGCCTTGCAATATGTTCCGCAGCCAGGAGGAGGTATTCTTAGATGATATTACTCTTTCTCAGGTGGAAGATGCTTTACAAGTGCGGGCAGATATTGTAAAATCAAGCGGACAAGATTTTATTGATGCGATTATATTGAAGGAGAAATAATATGAGTAAACCAGTAGTAGCGATTGTGGGAAGACCCAATGTGGGAAAATCAACCCTTTTTAATGTACTGGCGGGTGAGATGATATCCATTGTAAAAGATACGCCTGGGGTAACCAGAGATCGTATCTATGCGGACGTCTCATGGCTGGATAAAGAATTTACAATGATTGATACCGGAGGAATCGAGCCGGAGAGTAATGATATTATATTGTCTCAGATGAGAGAACAGGCGCAGATTGCCATTGATACGGCGGATGTGATCATCTTTCTGACGGATGTGCGTCAGGGGCTGGTGGATTCCGATTCTAAAGTGGCGGATATGCTCAGGCGTTCCGGAAAGCCGGTAGTCTTGGTTGTGAATAAAGTAGATAATTTTGATAAGTTCATGCCGGATGTGTATGAGTTCTATAATCTGGGAATCGGTGATCCGATGCCGATATCTGCAGCCTCCAGATTGGGGCTTGGAGATATGCTGGAGGAGGTTGTAAAGCATTTTTCTGAGAATTCAGGAGAAGAGGAAGAGGATGAACGTCCACGTATTGCAATTGTAGGAAAGCCGAATGTAGGAAAGTCCTCCATTATTAACAAATTGTTGGGTGAGCAGCGAGTAATCGTGTCTGATATTGCAGGTACAACCAGGGATGCGATTGATACGGATATTGTTCATAATGGCAGGGAGTATGTATTTATCGATACGGCAGGTCTTCGAAGAAAGAATAAGATCAAGGAAGAACTGGAACGCTACAGTATCATCCGTACGGTAACGGCTGTAGAGCGTGCAGATGTGGTGTTGGTGGTGATCGATGCCGTAGAAGGTGTTACAGAACAGGATGCTAAGATTGCGGGAATTGCCCATGAGAGAGGTAAAGGAATTATTATTGTGGTGAACAAGTGGGATGCCATTGAGAAGAATGACAGAACCATGCGGGAGTACGAGAATGAAGTCCGCCGTGTCCTTTCTTTTATGCCGTATGCTGAGATTATGTATGTATCCGCAGAGACGGGGCAGCGTCTGCCGAAGTTATATGATATGATTGATATGGTAATTGAGAATCAGAGTATGCGTGTGGCAACGGGTGTATTGAACGAGATCATGGCAGAAGCAGTTGCAATGCAGCAGCCACCGTCTGATAAGGGCAAGAGGCTGAAACTCTATTACATCACTCAGGTATCGGTAAAACCGCCGACATTCGTAATATTCGTAAATGATAAAGAATTGATGCATTTTTCTTATACCAGATATCTGGAAAATAAGATTCGTGAGGCATTTGGATTCAGAGGAACTTCTCTGAAGTTCTTCATCAGGGAAAGAAAGGAAAAGGATCAGTAGTTATGGAACGTATCATATGTGTGATCATCGGATATGTATTCGGATTATTGCAGACAGGCTATCTATATGGAAAGATGCACAATGTAGACATCCGTAAGCAGGGAAGCGGCAATGCCGGTACTACTAATGCACTGCGTACTATGGGATGGAAAGCAGGATTGATTACGTTGCTTGGTGATTGTTTCAAATGTGTGTTTGCAGTGGTTGTCGTGCATCTGATCTATGGAAAGACCCATGCAGACATGATTCCGATGCTTGCCATGTATGCAGGTATGGGGGCGGTTCTTGGGCATAATTATCCGTTTTACCTGAAGTTCAAAGGAGGAAAGGGGATTGCTGCCACAGCGGGGCTTCTCTTAAGTACCACGAATGTATGGATGGTGCTGATCTGTCTGTTTGCATTCCTGGCAATTGTCGGGGTGACAAGATATGTGTCACTGGGATCGTTGGTTGTAGTGATCATCTATCTTGTGGAAGTTGTAGTGTACGGACAGATGGGTGGATTCGGCATTGCGCAGAATTATCTGTATGAGATGTATGCAATTGCAGCATTTTTGATGCTGTCAGCATTTTTCAAGCACAGAGCGAACATTAAGAGGTTATTATCCGGCACGGAGAATAAGTTAAGTGTTGGAAAGAGTAAATAGCAGGCAGTAATCTGCAGGTTAAGTAAAGTACACGCAAAAAGCGTGAATGAAGAAAGGAGCATAGTAATATGGCAAATGTAGGAATTATGGGGGCAGGAAGTTGGGGAACCGCTCTGGCATTACTACTCCACAAGAATGGTCATCAGGTGACAGTCTGGTCTATCAGCGAGGAGGAAGTGAAGATGCTCTCAGAAAAGAGAGAACATGAGAGCAAACTTCCAGGCGTAAAGATTCCGGATGATATGGTGTTCACAACGGATATTGAGAGTACCGTTCAGGAGAAAGACTTTATCGTTCTGGCGGTACCGTCTCCATATACAAGAAGCACTGCACGTAATATGAGCCCATATATTGCAGAAGGACAGATTATCGTGGATGTGGCAAAAGGTATTGAGGAAAGCACGCTTATGACTCTGTCTCAGCAGATTGAGCAGGAGATCCCGCAGGCAGATGTGGCAGTCCTCTCAGGACCAAGCCATGCAGAAGAGGTGGGAAGAGGCCTTCCTACGATTGTGGTTATCGGTGCAAAGACTAAGCAGACAGCAGAATATCTGCAGGAAATGTTCATGAATGAAGTATTCCGTGTATATACAAGCCCGGATATGTTAGGTATGGAACTTGGCGGTTCTCTTAAGAATGTCATCGCGCTTGCAGCCGGAATCGCAGATGGAATGGGATATGGCGACAATACGAAAGCAGCCCTGATCACCAGAGGGATTGCAGAGATTGCAAGACTCGGTGTTAAGATGGGCGGAGCAATTGAGAGTTTCACGGGTCTTACTGGTATCGGAGATCTGATCGTAACGTGTGCCAGTGTTCATAGCCGTAACCGTAAGGCAGGTTATCTCATGGGTCAGGGAAAGAGTATGCAGGAAGCCATGGATGAGGTTAAGATGGTGGTAGAAGGCGTATACTCTACCAAGGCTGCGGTAAAATTAGGCGAGAAGTACGGAGTGTCATTACCGATTATTGGAAAGGTGAATGAGGTGCTGTTCGAAGGAAAAGATCCGAGAGAGGCAGTGAATGAACTGATGCTGAGGGATAGTAAGGCGGAGCATACGGCATTGCCTTGGAAGGAGTAGAATTTTTTTGAGTAATTTGTTGGTGGAGTGGACGGCACGAGGGTGAGCCTTGGGTGGTCTGCAATCGAAGTCCTTTGGAAAGAATACGTTGCATCAAAATGAGCGATTATTTTGATGCAACGTATTTCCTATACATCCACATTCTCAATCACAAAATTCTTAAACTCATTGATCACTGGCGCTTGATATACATTCTTTAAACTTGCCATATAGAAGATTCTCTCCCAAGTAGGCTTCTCAATCTTGATGATTTTCACTGGCATGTAGTTCAAGACCTGCATCTTTGGAATCACAGCGATTCCAAAGCCTGCGCTTACGAGTCCGGCAACAGCTTGGTCTTCTTCTAAAGAATATTCAATCTTAGGCTGTCCGCCGCATTTTTCAAAGAGTTTGTCAATGATCGGTCTTAATCCGCTTTGTTTCGAGAAAACGATCTGAGGATAAGACAGTGTCTCTTTTAAGTCAATAGAATCTCTGTTTTCCAGAGGATGTCCTTTGGGAACGATGAGTACTAGTTCCTGGCGGGTGATGGGAACGAAGTCGATGAGTGGTTCGTTCTCCATCTTGGAGCAGAAGGCGACATCATATTTGCGGTCTTTCAGCCCTTGGATAATATCGGGAGTCAGTTCGGTTGAAGTGTGAAAATAAAAGTTAATGTTCTTATGTGGTTTGGAATTTAGAAAATTTTTTACAAAATTCGGAACAACAACGTCGAGAGTACGAAGCATTGCGATATCTATACGGCCTTCGCCGCTTGCGGTCATCCGTATTCTGTTAATGCTGGAGTCCAACATATCAAGCGATTGTTCTACATCCTTTAAAAATGCCTGTCCACATTTGGTTAGGACGACATTGCGGCCATCTTTCTCGAAGAGTTTGATGCCCAGTTCTTTTTCGAGGGAAGCAATGGCGTGACTTAGACTGGGCTGGGTGATGGCAAGTATCTCAGCAGCTTTTGTGTAGTGCTCTAAATGAGCCAATGTTACGAAGTATCTTAAATGATAAAGATTCATAGTATTCCCCCTTTCGTCATTTGTTTGAACACATTTTAACATGAACCACAAACAAAATCTATTAAATTGTGCAATCCACAGACAAAACTATAAAGAATGATAGCAAAACGAATTTGAAATATATTCCCTCATATAGATTCTAAATATTTCCCACTCTGCATATATTCTAACAGCATAAACGAAAAGGGGCTATAGGGCATGGACAATTATCATTTATACAGAGATATACAGGCAAGAACCAACGGTGAGATATACATAGGAGTCGTGGGACCGGTAAGAACAGGCAAATCAACCTTCATCAAACGTTTCATGGATGTGCTGGTGCTGCCGCATATGGAGGATGAACATGGCAAATCAAGAACGAAAGACGAACTCCCTCAGTCTGCGTCCGGGCGCACGATTATGACTACGGAACCCAAATTCGTGCCAAAAGAAGCCGCCGAGATCAAATTATCGGATGATGTGGCGGTGAAGGTAAGGCTGATCGATTGTGTGGGGTACATGGTAGACGGCGCTTCCGGACATGTGGAGGGGAATGAAGAACGGCAGGTGAAGACACCTTGGTTCGATCATGAGATTCCATTTACGAAGGCAGCAAGTATCGGAACCAGGAAGGTGATTCACGATCATGCAACTATAGGGGTGGTTATTACAACGGACGGAAGTATTACGGATATTCCAAAAGAGAATTACCGTGAGGGGACAGAGAAAACCATCCGGGAACTTCAGAGTATTGGCAAGCCTTTTGTAGTATTGGTGAATTCCAAGAAGCCATTTTCCGAGGAGGCAAGACAGATGGCCAAAGAGTGTGAACAGCAGTATGGTGTGCAGGCAATGCCAGTGAATTGCGAGCAGTTAAAAGAAGAAGATATTACTCGGATTATGGAGGCTGTTCTCTATGAATTCCCAGTGTCAGAGGTACAGTTCTTTATTCCGAAATGGGTGGAGATGCTGTCACGGGATCACAAGATCAAGCAGGATATGCTGGTACATATTAAAGATGTTCTGAATCGTTTTGGAGAGATTAAGGATGCCGCAGCGGGGATCGAGATGCCGGATAGCCAGTATATTGAGGAAATGAAGGTAGATCATATCGAGATGGATACAGGATGTGTGAAAGTAAGGATCGGTGTTGCGGATAAGTTCTACTATGAGATGCTGAGTGAACTTACGGGAACTCATATTGCCGGCCAGTATGAACTGGTTGCCGCTATGAAGAAGCTATCTGAACTCAAAGAAGAGTATGAAGGAGTAAGGGATGCATTTGCGGCTGTAAGAATGAAAGGGTATGGCGTTGTCAGTCCGACGAAGGATGAGATTACGTTGGAAGAGCCAGAGATCATTAAGCAGGGAAATAAATATGGAGTTAAGATTCATTCGCAGGCACCATCCATCCATCTGATCCGGGCAAATATTGAGACGGAGATTGCGCCAATCGTAGGCAATGAGCAGCAGGCAGAGGATCTGATTCGTTACATCAAGGATGCAAAGGAAAGCGAAGAAGGCATCTGGGGAACTAATATCTTCGGGAAATCCATTGAAGATCTGGTGATGGATGGTATGCAGAATAAGATGGCAATGATTAATGATGAAAGCCAGGAGAAACTACAGGATACCATGCAGAAGATTGTAAATGACAGTAACGGCGGATTGGTATGCATTATTATCTGACGAATCTGCATTGTTTCGCATATACTATAGAGAAATAAAGAATATAAGGACACTCAAGACTATGGAGAATTATGTAACACTGTCAATAGAAACACATCTGTTTTTTGCCAGAATCATGAAAGAACATGCATTGTTCCTGGAGGCAGGTTTCACATGTAAGGATAAACCGTGGATTCAGAGAGCTGATAGGCTTCGGCAGGAATTCGAAGAATTACTCCTGCAGACGGTCAGAATCAGTGACAGCATGATTGGTAAAGAGATTCTAAAGTCCCAGGAACTGGTGACGGAATTTACAATCCCGGCTGAGAAGAGAACCAGCCAGTTGACAGGGATTCCAATTAACAGCAGAATTGCAGCGGCAGAAGAAAACTTACGGTCAGGATGCGTTAAGAATGTGAATACGACGACGGTTCGCAGGATCAATCAGTTGAACCAAAGAGCGATCCGGATGCTGGATGAACTTATCAGATTCAAGGAAAATATTTTAAGAGAAGTGGATCGTTGCCGTCTTTTTACGGCGAATTATCCATTGTTAATTGAGCATATTCTTCGGGAGGCGAGATTGTATCGTTCCATCATTGCAGAATTACTGAAGAATAAGAAGATATCATACGAGAAACTAAGGTCTCAGGAACAATTCTGGAATCAGATTATGATGGAGCATGCTTTATTTATTCGTGGACTTCTTGATCCTACGGAGGTAGAATTGATAGAAACTGCGGATAATTTCGCAATGGAATACGATAAATTACTTGGGATGGCAAGGGAGCAGGATTGCAAGACCATGGACGAAGTGACGAGAAAATCTCTGGATGAGACATTAAGATACCGGGAGTTTAAAGCGGCAGGAGCAGAAGGAATTCTGGAATGTGAGATTGCATCCCTCATATTGCCATTGCTTGCGGATCATGTACTGCGGGAAGCGAACCATTATATCAGGATCTTAGAATGCGGGGAGCATAAACGCTAATGCGGGAATTATGTGAATATCCGGTACTAGAGAAGGCTCGATACTATGAGATAGAAGCAATTGAGATCCCAATTGTATATAACAAATATGGAGATCATGACCCAAATGGTCTCTTATATGTATTAAAAAAGGATGCAGACCGAATACGTGAAGAGGCAATAAGAAACTATGAAAAAGAGATACCACAGCCATATGAAGAAGTAAGACCACTGGTAATCCGGGCGAATCTTGGAGATAAAGTGATGATAAGATTCACTCATTCCCTGAATCGTACACTTTCAATCCATGTGCAGGGGCTTGCTTATGATGTACAGACTTCCGATGGTTCCAGTGTAGGCTTTAACAGAGATACTACAACGAATCATCAGATTACCTATACGTGGTACGCTGAGCGCGAAGGTGTCTATCTGTTTCACGATATGGGAGATATGAGAAGCAGTGAAGAGGGAACGAATGTACACGGATTATTTGGTGCGATTATCGTGGAAGCAGCAGAGTCCAGATGGCTGGATCCAGAGACAGGAGAAGAATTAGAGAGTGGGTTATTCGCAGATATCTATCATCCGCACAGACCTGCTTTCCGAGAATATGCCGTATTCTTCCACGATGAACTGGAGATGAAGGATAAGAACGGAGAACAGCCGATCAATCCGCATACAGGACTACCTGACTCTACGACGGCAATCAGTTATCGCTCAGAGCCGATGAGAAACAGGGAACCACTGACGAACAATCATGCGGACTCGGGAGAAGATATCTCTATGAGTTCCTGGGTATACGGAGATCCTGCTCCGCCTATACTGAAGGCGTACGTGGGAGACCCGGCGAAGATCCGCCTGGTTCATGGCGGAGTAAAAGAGACGCATGTATTCCATCTGCACAATCACCAGTGGAAGTTAGAGGGAGAGAATTCGAATTCTACGATTATTGATTCTATTTCAATCAGTCCTCAGGAATGCTACACGCTGGAGATTCTTCATGGTGCGGGAAGTTTGAACGGGATGATTGGAGATGCGATCTTTCACTGTCATCTGTATCCGCATTTTCATGAAGGGATGTGGACCTTGTGGAGAGTCTACGACAAACTGGAGGATGGTACCGGAAGGCTGCCTGATGGAACAATCATTCCTCCGCTGATACCGCTAAAAGACAGAAAGAGACCGCCAAAGAAAGATAAGAAGCATCCCGGTTATCCGAATTTTATTAATGGAGAATATGGCGAACGTCCGTTACAGCCGCCGCTTGGAATACTGGATGCAGATGGAGAGAACCTGATAGAGCCGACAGATCTGGAGCGGGCGAATTTCGTAGAGGATTATGAGCCGGGAGCGTTGTATACGGATACATGTCCTTGTCATACAGATGCCAGAAAAGATGACGCGGATGAGGAATGCTGCTGTGAAAAAGCAGAAGAGAATGTGAAAGTTTTCGAGGTTGCGCTGGTTCAGGCAAAGGTAATCTATAATCGGTATGGCTGGAATGATCCCCAGGGAAGATTCTTCGTTATGAAAGAAGAACTGGAAAAGCATGGGGGGTTAGAAGCATATATACGAAAGATTGAGTGTGGGAAGATACAGGCAGAACCTCTTGTTATTCGTGCCAATGCAGGGGATTGTATTGAAGTGAGAACGACGAACCTGCTTCCGGAATTTCTTGAGGAGAGCCCATTTCAGATGGAAACCATAACGGATATTGTAGGATATCATATACACCTGGTCAAATTCGACACCATCGTATCAGATGGGGCAGCCAATGGCTGGAATAACATTGCAGGTGCAAGGAAGTATGAGACATTGATCGAACGCTTCTATGCCAATACAGAACTAAAGACGGTCTTCTTCCATGACCATCTGTTTGCGAATTCCCATCAGCAGCATGGTGTGTTTGGTGCACTCATTATTGAGGAAGCGGGTGCTACCTTCCACGATATCAGGACAGGAAAAGAACTGCGTTATGGGACGAAAGCGGTCATAAAGAGGCGTGACGGGACGTCATTTCGTGAGTTTGCCTTATTCCTGCATGATTTTGCCTTGCTCTTTGACCGGGATGGGAATCCGCTGAATCCTCCTGAGGTTCCGGGGTCTCATGATGATCCCGGAGTCATGGGAATTAATTATCGTTCAGAACCCATGAGAGAGCGGCTTAGAGATCCTAGTTGCCAAAGCATCCGGAGGGAACTTCCAGAGGAAGGTTCTGTAGCAGATCCGGCCTATATATTCAGTTCTCATGTCCATGGTGATCCGGCAACTCCGATCCTTGAGACCTATCCGGGTGATGAGATGCTGATTCGTCTCCTTGATGGGGCGCATGAAGAGCAGCATGTGCTGAATATTACCGGAATGTCCTGGAAGAAAGAGATTGAAGATGTGTTGTCGCCGGATGTGGCGTCACAGTCTATCGGAATATCAGAGGCATTCAATATCCGAATTACGAAACCATATGGACCAGGTGACTATCTGTACTATTCGGGTGGTATTGATGATGCATGGCTGGGATTATGGGGGATTATCCGGGCTTATGACCATGTAAAAGATTGTCTGAAACCTCTGTGTAAAGGAAAGGACCGAATCCTTCCGCTGCCACCGTGTCCGGGAAAAGATGCGGTAATACGACGGTATGAAGTGGCGGCGATTCAGAAAGATATCATATATAATGGCTACGGGGATCATGACCCGGATGGACTCTTGTTCGTACCAATGGAAGATCTGGAACTGGTATTATGTGGAAAACGAAAACCAAAGCCGTTGATTCTAAGAGCCAATGCAGGAGACTGGATTGAGGTAACGCTTCACAATCTGTTTGACCCGGCAAATCCGGTGCCATATTATGATTATCCTATAGTTCCGTTAGACTATAGGCATAAGCCTTCTATGCGTGTATCGTTGAATCCGCAGTTTTTACAGTATGATCCTGTGTGCGATTCCGGAATCAATGTGGGATATAATAACCGGGAGCAGACGGTAGGAGTCGGGGAGAGCAAGAAATATCTCTGGTATGCGGATCAAGAATATGGTGCGTGTATCATTCAGTCATTTGGCGATATGAGGAATCATAGGTATCATGGATTGTTCGGAGCGGTTCTGATCGAGCCGCCGGGGGCAGTCTGGTATCGAACTACTTCTCTGGCAAGAACCGTGTTCGATGAGCAGGCAGTGATTGTGTCCCCAGGAAGAGAAAGGTTCCGGGAGTGTGTTGTCATGATTCAGAATGGTATCCGTATGCTGGATCGTGAGGATATGCTGATCCAGACCGCATCAGGAGATGATGGCGAACCGGTAGATGCAGAGGATACGGGAGAGAAGGGCTATAATTATCGTTCGGAAAGATTCGCCAATCGGCTTAAAAGGGATTCAAGAATCTCCAAAATCTTCAGCAGCAGAGTACACGGCGATCCATCGACGCCTTTATTCAAGGCATATGCCGGAGACCGGGTGATATTCCGTACCATGATGCCGGCAGATAAGCCGAGAAATGTAGGATTCTGTATCCATGGCCATGAGTGGAGAGAACAGCCTGGAGATCTATGCTCTAAGATCACGCCGATGCAAGGGGCAATTAGCATTGGCAATGTCTTCAATATGGAACTGAAGGAAGGTGCCTCATGTCCGGGAGATTACCTGTACCGTTCCGGAAGTCTGAAGTGGGATGTGGAATCCGGTATGTGGGGAATCTTCAGGGTGATGAAGCATGGGATTGGCAGCAGGTGTAAGAATGCATGTCGGAAAACTTTTGAATGCATCTGTGGAAAAAGGGCTTGAATCTAGAATAAAAAGTAGTATAATAGTCAATGACAAGGGAGTCACACAAGATAGGTGTGACTCCCTTTTTCGTTACATGTATCCGAAAGAAACTATCGGTGACAGGCGTTGTGGATTGTCAGAACATCCTAAGGGAACTTCCAGTAGCCGGTCTTTCAGGCTGATAATATTACAATTCGGATGCAGTCAGATTAGTCTGGAATAAAAAGGAGAGATTGTAAGATGAAGGATTATATGTTTAAAGTACCTCAGGAGATTGTATTTGGAATGGGTTCTTTGAAAAAATTGCCGGAATTACTGGAGAAATGTGGATCTAAGAAGATGATGATTGTCTCTGACCACGGATTGGAGAAACTGGGCGTGGTTAAGAAGATTCAGGATGTGGTAGAGGCAGCAGGAATTGACACTTGTACATTCCTTGACATTTTGCCGAACCCAACGGTGGATATGGTAGATGCCGCAACGAAGATGTACAAAGAATCCGGAGCGACAAGCATCGTAGCCCTGGGTGGCGGAAGCCCTATGGATGTGGCGAAAGCAGTCGGCGTACTGGCAAGATACGGCGGATCTATCGTAGAATATGAAGGCGCACACCTGGTACCGGGACCGATTGAGCCAATTATCGCGATTCCGACAACAGCTGGAACCGGAAGCGAGGTTACGGCATTCTCCGTAATCACAGACACATCCAGAAACTATAAATTAACAGTTTTCAGTTATGAATTACTGCCGAAGTATGCGGTACTTGATCCGGAGATGATCATGTCTGTGCCGCCTTCAATTGCAGCATCTTGCGGTATTGATGCGTTGATTCACGCATGGGAAGCATATACTTCTCTGGGTGCATCTCCATTTTCCGATGCTATGGCAGAGAAGGCGATGGAACTGATTGGAGGAAATATCCGCCGTTTTGTAGCAAATCGTAAGGATGAAGAGGCGGCCTGTGCGATGATGTCGGGAAGCATGTTCGCGGGAATTGCATTTGCATGGGCAAGACTTGGTAATGTGCATGCTATGTCCCATCCGGTCAGTGCGTTCTTCGGTGTACAGCATGGTGTGGCAAATTCTATATTATTGCCGGTAATTGTAGAATATAATGCACTTGCAGACCACGGACGTTATGAGAAAATCTATAACTATATCAGCGAAGATAAAGAGCCAGTGAAAGATTTTAAGCCGGAGATGCTGGTAAGAGAGATTAAGAAACTGAATGCAGATCTGGGAATCCCGAAAACGCTGTCTGAAGTCGGCGTGACGGAAGATAAGATTCCACAGATGGCAGCAGATGCCATGAAGAGCGGTAATATTGCGGCGAATCCAAGACAGTCCACATTAAAAGATATCGAGATGCTGTATCATAAAGCGATGTAGATTTTAAAATGAAAAGGAAATGGCGTTAGGGGTAGAACCTAGCGCCTTTTTTTGCTATAATGAAAAAACGTGAAGA
Organism: Bariatricus sp. SGI.154; assembly: GCF_050313795.1. Classification (NCBI taxonomy): domain Bacteria; kingdom Bacillati; phylum Bacillota; class Clostridia; order Lachnospirales; family Lachnospiraceae; genus Bariatricus; species Bariatricus sp. SGI.154. The sequence continues at coordinate 29,150 of NZ_JBNPMC010000014.1, read as the reverse complement.
GTGATAGGAGATACTTGAAGTTATGGATAAGAAGATATTGAAGCAATTGAGTGTGATTCTGGTACTTTGTCTGGTGGCAGAGTTTGTTGTGGGGCTGCTTCCGGTTACTTTTCCAAGCAGCGTGATGGCAATATTGATTCTGGCGCTGCTTTTGGGAACAAAGATATTAAAAGAGGAGCAGATTAAGGAGACGGCGGATTTTATGCTGTCGAATATGGCGCTGGTCTTTGTTCCGCTGTCGATTGGGATGGTGGAAGACCTGGGACTTTTGAAGGGACAGGTTGCGGGATTCTTGATTGTGGTGGCAATCTCATTGATCCTGACATTCCTTGGAACATACGCTACTGTGCGGATTGTGCAGAAGTGTATGAAGAATCTGGCTTTAAAAGGAGGAGAGCAGCATGAGTAGTATGTGGAGTGCGCTATGGTCAAATCCATTGTTTGGCGTGTTGCTGACAGTTCTGTCGTTTTATATAGGAACGCAGATTGCAAAACGGGTAAAATCGCCATTGGCGAATCCGTTGCTGATTGCTATGATACTCTGTGTGCTGGTACTTAAGGGGCTGAATATTTCGTATGAAGATTATATGGAAGGGGCACAATTTATATCGATGTTCCTGGTTCCGGTAACAGCTGTGCTTGGATTGTCAATCTATCGGCAGAGAAGAATATTGAAGGAACAGTTCTTTCCGATTGTGATAGGATGTCTGGCGGGAAGTCTTCTGTCTATGGGAAGTACGGTGGTGTTGTGTAGGATGCTGGCTTTACATAGTGATATCTTGTATTCCCTGCTTCCGAAGTCTGTGACAACAGCAATTGCGCTGGATGTATCAGAACAGTTGGGAGGACTTCGGTCGATTACGATGATGGCGGTGATTATCTGTGGGACGGGTGGTGCGATTATCCATCCGCTGATTATAAAATTGCTGAGACTAAAGGATCCTGTAGCGATTGGAGTGGCATTTGGAACGGCCAGTCATGCAATCGGTACTTCTAAGGCACTGGAGATGGGCGAAGTAGAAGGTGCTGTCAGTGGAGTTGCTATGGGAGTTGCAGGAATCTGCACGGTTATCATTGCATTATTTTTGTAAAAAGGTATAATAGATAATATATGGTTACAGATGACAAGAGATCATGGAGGTACAATTATGAGAGTAGCAATTATCACAGCTAATACGGATATATATAGAGGTAACGAAGAGAATGCCAGTGGCGAAGTGATTCAGAAAATCGTGGAAGAAGCAGGACTCGAGATCGTTTTCATGAGAGCCCTTCCGTTGGATAGAGAAGTGTTATCAACAGTCATGGAGAGGCTGGCAGACAATCATCTGACAGATCTGGTGCTGACTACCGGAGGTGCGGGATGCGGACCACAGGATTGCACACCGGAGGCAACGATGGATGTGGTAGAGCGTCCTGTTCTTGGAATTCCGGAAGCGATGCGTGCTCACACCATGCAGCTTACCAAGCGTTCCATGCTGAATAGGAGTGCGGCAGGAATCCGTAAAGATGTATTGATCGTCAATCTTCCAGGCAAGGCACAGGCAGTAAAGGAAAGCCTGAGATATCTGCTGCCTGAGATTATGCATGCAGTGAAAGTGATTCAAGGAGAGGCATAGAGAATGAGAATAACGTATCTGGAGCATAGTGGTTATTTTTTGGAAGAGGAAGATATTATATTAATCTTCGATTATTACAAGGGCAGGCTTCCGGATATGCCAAAAGAGAAAAGGATCTATGTATTCGCAAGCCATGCACATTATGATCATTTTGATCAATGCATATTTGAGTGGGCGGATAGATATCCAAGATTACAGTATATATTATCCGATGATATTAAGGCGCGAGGACCAGAAGGAAAGATATTCTATATAGGTGCGCGCCAGGCAATACAGGTGGATGAACTTAAGATAAGAACGCTTCGCTCGACGGATGAGGGTGTGGCGTTTTTTGTACGCCTGAATGGGAAGTTGATCTATCATGCGGGGGATCTGAATTGGTGGCATTGGGAAGAAGAAGGGGAGATCTATAATAAGATGATGCGCCGTGTGTATCAGCATGAGATCGGGAAGATAGAAGGCGAGAGAATTGACGTGGCATTTGTGCCATTGGACCCTAGACTTGGGGAGCAGTATTATTGGGGCATGGATTACTTCGTGAAACATACGGATACAAGATGCGTATTCCCTATGCATATGTGTGGAGAGTACGATGTCTATGAAAAGTTAATGAAAGAGTCAGATGCAGTGGAGTATAAGGATAGAGTGATGAAGGTTACAAAACCGGGACAGACATTTGAGGTATAAGTATATAAGAAATGTGAAGTTCTTCAGAAAGGAGCAGATATATGCAAGTAAAAATATATACAGATGGTTCTGCAAGAGGGAATCCAGATGGTCCCGGCGGATATGGGACGGTGCTGGAATACATAGACACAAAGGGAGAACTGCATACGAAGGAGATATCCCAGGGATATAAGAGGACAACGAATAATCGCATGGAACTGATGGCAGCTATTGTTGGATTGGAAGCGCTGAATCGTCCGTGTGAAGTGGAATTATACTCGGATTCTCAGTATCTGGTCAATGCGTTTAATCAGCACTGGATTGAGGGATGGATAAAAAAAGGATGGAAAAGAGGCAAGAATGAGCAAGTGAAGAACGTGGATCTCTGGAAACGTCTTTTGAAGGCAAAAGAGCCTCATCAAGTAACTTTTCATTGGGTGAAAGGCCACGATGGACATCCTCAGAATGAAAGATGTGACACATTGGCAACTACAGCGGCAGATGGTAATGATCTGATTGTAGATGAAGGTGTGGCAAATTAAGAGAAGACTTGGGCAGGGATTGCGGGAAATAGATATTCATAAATTGGCAAAAGTTTCATTGTTTTTTTAGGCGATCTGTGCTATAGTAACCAAGGCAAGTAAGACAAGTAATCGCAGCTGCGAGTGCCGAAAGGCAGCAGGTGAGGAAAGTCCGGGCTTCACAGGGCAGGATGCCGGATAACGTCCGGTGGAGGCGACTCCAAGGAAAGTGCAACAGAAATGAACCGCCTGCGCTAAGTGCAACGGATGTTGCATTGGGCAGGTAAGGGTGGAAGGGCAGTGTAAGAGACTACCGCCTTGCTGGTAACAGCGGGGGCATATGTAAACCCCATCCGAAGCAAGACCGGATAAAGACAATGTGGCGGCCCGTCACGTCTTAGGTAGGTCGCTGGAACCCACTGGCGACGGTGGGTGTAGATAGATGATTACTCAATGACATAACCCGGCTTATCGTTTTGCTTGCTTTTTAGAAAAATGTTTTGTGTGAGGGACGGCACCGAGTGTGTGCAGGGGCTTTTTGGGCTTCGGAGTTCCTCGTTTTGAATCCGTAACTGTAAAAATAGCCAGAATTTAGTAACCGAGCATATTCAGCGAGAAATCTTGATGATTTCTCACTTCAGATGCTCTTTCATATTTTGCTGGTGGCAAAATATGAATACTAAATTCTGGCTATTTTTACAGCAACGGCTTCTAAAACTTGAACTAAGAAAACCCCAAAAGCCCCTGCGCACACTCGGTGCCTGATGCTCACATAAACATAATATTTTTCTAAGGGGAGGCGCGGGTATTGAAGTTGTATTAGTGAAGGGAGCAATTTTCTTACTTCCTTCATGGTTCTTGCGATTTATTTGCGCCGTCCGTCGTATTTTTCTTCGCAGTACTGGCAGCGATAGATCTCTTTTTCCGGGTTGGTCAGGACGAATACGTGGTCCAGTTCCTGTTCGATGGATGTGATGCATCTTGGGTTTTTGCATTTGATTACGTTGGTAATCTTCTTTGGGAGGTGCAGGCATTTCTTTTCTACGATCTCTGCATCTTTGATGATGTTGATGGTGATGTTGTGGTCGATGAAGCCGAGGATGTCCAGGTCAATGAAATCAATCGGGCATTCGATCTTCATGATGTCTTTTTTGCCCATCTTGCTGCTTTTGGCATTCTTAATGATGGCAACGCAGCAGTCTAATTTGTCTAAGTGCAGATATTTGTAGATATCCATGCTGCGTCCTGCCTGGATGTGGTCTAATACGAAGCCTTCTTCGATACGTCCGACATTCAATGTGTTTTTTACCATAATTCGTTCCCTCCTATACTTCGATTTCCAATAGTGTCAGGATGAGTGCCATACGGATGTAGACGCCATATTGCGACTGTTTGAAATAAGCGGCTCTTGGGTCTTTGTCTACTTCGACAGATATCTCATTTACTCTTGGCAATGGATGCAGTACATACATATCCTTTGATGCCAGTTCCATCTTCTTGGCATCTAAGATATAGAAATCTTTCATACGTACATAATCTTCCTCGTTGAAGAAACGTTCTTTCTGAACGCGGGTCATGTAGAGCAGATCCAGATGTGGAAGTGCCTCTTCTAAGCGGACTACCTCTTCATACGGGATATTGCCGCTATCTAGAACATCGGAACGGATATAACTTGGAAGTCTTAATTCTTCCGGGGAAATGAGTATGAACTTGATTCCCGGATATCTGACCAATGCATGGATTAGAGAGTGGACGGTACGTCCGAATTTCAGATCACCACATAAACCGATAGTCATATTGTCTAAATGTCCTTTTAATGAACGGATCGTTAAAAGGTCTGTTAAAGTCTGAGTTGGATGCTGATGTCCGCCATCTCCGGCATTAATGACCGGAATAGAAGAATGTTGGCATGCTACCATAGGTGCGCCTTCTTTTGGATGGCGCATTGCACAGATGTCCGCATAGCATGAGATCATACGGATCGTATCTGATACACTCTCGCCTTTTGCAGCAGAACTGGAATCCGCGGAAGAGAATCCCATGACATTGCCGCCTAAGTTAAACATGGCCGCCTCATGGCTTAATCTTGTTCTGGTACTTGGTTCGTAGAAGAGTGTTGCCAGTTTCTTCCCCTCGCAGGCATGCGCATATTTGGATGGGTTGGCTTCAATGTCAACAGCCAGGTCCATCAGTTTGTCTAATTCTTCTACTGTAAAATCAAGTGGACTCATTAAGTGTCTCATAAAAAACCTCCTCTTATCATTTCATGAAATAAATGTTAGTAATTCTTCAACAGATTTGCGTTTCGGTGCAGCCGGATCAATGTCCGGATAGCCGATTGCTATTAATGCAGCAAGTTCCTGATCTTCAGGAATGTTCAGAAGTTCTGTAATGCCATCCTCATCCCAGATCCCCATAATGACAGTACCAAGCCCGGCTTCGTGAGCAGCAAGACAGAAGGTCTGGCATGCAATTCCGGCATCAAACATCTGCCAGCGATCCCCTTTTTTGGTAGTAAATGAACCGTCGCGTTCAAAACCACATCGTCCTTTCACAAAAGTGAGGGCAATAAGCATTGGTGCCTGTTTGATAATATTGGAATTGAATTCTGGGGTATAATCATGAATGATCTTGTCGAGAATGGAAGAATCTTCAATAGCTATGTAACGAGTGATCTGACTGTTTTTCCAAGAAGGGGAATACGAAGTAATGGAAATCAGAGACTCTAATAGAGAATGGTCAATAGAGTCTGGCTTAAACTTACGGATACTTCTTCTGGTTGTGATGCATTCGTTGGTCTTCATGTCGTTATCCTCCCATGTGAAAATCTTTCATATATCATATACTAAATATGAAAGATTTTCAATGTTTGATTAGAATTTTTTCAAACAACAGTCCGGCTCCGAACCATAGAGGGGCATAGTCCAGACGGATCAATCCATTGATATTGAGAGGGGCTTCGCTGTAGTCCCAGGGGCATGCTTCATACTTTCGCAAAAAAGAGCCGGTTACATATTCTCCGATAAAAATACAGCACGTATAGACACCTCCCCGCAGTAAGAGGCTCTTTCCTTTCAGAAGTCTGCACAAGGGTGACAGGAAACTTGCCATGCCATAGATGGGAAACATCCAGATAGAAGTATTGCCAGTGAGCCTGGGGTCTTCATCGTGAAGAGAGTGGAGACCGGTGAACAGAATCTCCATACACCATCCGGTAGTTCCGCAGGTTAAAAAATTATGCTTCATGCTAATAAGTATGGCAAAGGAAGGTGGATTTTATGCAGAAAATGTATTATAATACACATTAGTTTGGGTAGAAGGAGATAGATGCATGTCAACACTAGAGGAATTAAGAGCAGAATTGGATAAGATTGACAATCAGATTGTTAGATTATATGAGCAGAGAATGAATTGCAGTGAGAAACTGGGAGAGTGCAAGATCAGTAATGGAATCAAAGTATTCGACCGGCAGAGAGAACATAATAAATTGCAGGAAATGGCAAGTCAGGTCTCTACGGATTTTAATAAGAAAGGGGTTCAAGAACTCTTTGAACAGTTGATGTCCATGAGCCGGAAGATGCAGTATCAACAGCTGGTGAAGGCGGGGGCATTAGGAAGGCTTCCTTTTATTGAAGTTCCTTCTCTGGATGCAGAGCATGCCAGAATTGTATTCCCGGGAACGGAAGGCGCTTATAGTCAGGCTGCTATGGAATATTATTTTGGAGAAAACTGTAATAGTTTCTATGTGCGCACATTCCGCGATGCTATGGAGGCGATTGAGGAAGGGGCTGCAGACTATGCCGTACTTCCGATTGAGAATTCCACGGCAGGGGCTGTGGATGAGATGTACGATCTTCTGGTGGAGTTCGAGAACTTTATCGTGGGAGAGACGATTATCCCGATCACGCATACGCTGTCGGGACTGCCGGGAACGAAGATGGATGATATTGAGCGGGTATATTCCAAGGGAGTGGCTCTTATGCAGGCATCACGATTCCTGAATGAACATAGCGATTGGCAGCAAATCAGTGTGGCGAATACTGCCATTGCTGCGAAGAAGATTATTGAGGAACAGGATAAGACTCAGGCGGCAGTCTGCAGCGCTTATGCGGCGAAAGTTCATGGTTTGGAAGTGTTGGAAGATAACATCAACGATGATCCAAATAACTCGACAAGATTCATTGTGGTTACGAACCAGAAGATATTCCTGAAGGATGCGAAGAAGATCAGTATCTGTTTTGAAGTGCCTCATGAAAGTGGCTCGCTGTATCATCTGCTGTCGCATTTTATCTATAATGACTTGAATATGAGCAAGATTGAATCAAGACCGATTGAGGGGCGGAACTGGGAGTATCGTTTCTTCGTTGATTTTGAGGGGAATCTTGCTGATCCGGCCGTGAAGAATGCGATACGTGGATTGCGGGAAGAGAGCCGCAGCCTCAGGATATTAGGAAATTATTAAATACGGTTATGACAGTGTATAAAGAATATCAATGATCAGGGGTGTAAAGAATGAGAACCAATGAGTTAATGTTGTATAAACATATGGAAGAGGGTCAGATTCTTCAGGATATGACGTTTCTTATGGAGAATTATGACAATGATTATTATAACCAGGAAGATCTGAAGGGACTTCTGTTTGAAACGGTGAATGAGATCCTGGAGATGGCAGTAAGTCACGGCTTCGAGGGGAATCTCTGGCATAATTATCTGACATACTTGCTGGCAAGCCATGAGAATGCATACAGTACTTCTTGCGAGATCGTGGGAGAAGTACAGGGCAGTATCAATGATGTGGCATTGCATGATTTCACTATATTTAAGGAGTTGTTTGATTATAATTTCAAAGAACTGGAGGATGCATTAGATGCCGGATGCCTGTCTATTCTGATGGAATATCAGGGGGCAAGCGGATATGGAAAGGTATTCAACCGGAGAATCCGCGACAGAATCTGTGATCTGAGCGAAAACCTTGCGGCTACGAAGGATGCAGAAGAGTTCAAGGCGACCCTGACACAGTTCTATAAAGAATTTGGCGTGGGCAAATTAGGGCTTCATAAGGCATTCCGCGTTGAGCATCGGGAAGAAGGGGCTAAGATTGTTCCAATCACCAATATTGCACATGTGCATCTGGATGATCTGGTCGGATACGAGATTGCGAAGAAGAAACTGATTGATAATACGAAGGCATTCGTGGAAGGCAGGAGGGCGAATAACTGTCTGTTATTCGGAGATGCCGGGACGGGTAAGTCTTCTTCTATTAAGGCGATATTGAACCAGTATTATGACCAGGGGCTTCGGATGATTGAGGTGTACAAGCATCAATTCCAGGATCTGAACGACATTATTGCGCAGATTAAGAATCGAAATTATAAGTTCATTATCTATATGGATGATCTGTCATTCGAGGAATTCGAGATTGAGTATAAATATCTGAAAGCAGTGATTGAAGGCGGGCTTGAAAGAAAGCCGGAGAATGTGCTGATCTATGCAACTTCTAATAGGAGACATCTGATCCGGGAGACATTCCGGGATAAGGAAGACCGGGATGAGGAACTGCATACGAATGATACGGTACAGGAGAAACTGTCACTGGTGGCAAGATTCGGAGTCACGATTTATTTCGGTAAGCCGGATAAGAAAGAATTCCAGGAGATCGTGCGGCAGCTTGCGGCTAAGAATGGAATTGAGATGCCGGAGGATGAACTGCTTCTGGAGGCGAATAAATGGGAACTGAGTCATGGCGGATTGTCGGGAAGAACGGCACAGCAGTTTATTGACTATTTGGCGGGGACGGTGTATTAGGTATAAGGTAAGAGGTTAAGATTAAGAAAACAGAGTTATGAGTAAGGAATTAACGAGTGGAAATGTCTCGCGGACAATGATTAAGTTCGCGGGACCGATGATATTGGGGAATCTGTTACAGCAGTGTTATAATATTGCTGACACACTAATTGTAGGGCAGGTCTTAGGTGCCGAGGCTTTGGCGGCAGTGGGATCTGCTTATACTTTGATGACTTTTTTGACTTCTATATTAATAGGGCTTTGCATGGGAAGCGGATCTGTTTTCTCCTATTATTATGGAAGACGAGATAATCTAAGAATGAAGGACGGGATTCTGGCGTCTTTCCTGTTCATTGGAGGCATCTCGATTCTTATGAATATCCTGGTTTTTGCAGGCTTGGACGGGATATTGCGGCTGCTTCAGACGCCTGCCTCGCTGGAGGGACTGATGCGGGAATATGTATGGCTTATATTTTGGGAAATATTCTTCGTGTTTTTGTATAATTATTACGCATTCCTTCTGCGGGCTGTAGGAGATTCTGTGACACCTCTTTGGTTCCTGGGGATAGCATCCGTGTTGAATATTATCTTGGATCTGTGGTTTGTTATGGGGCTGCACTGGGGGATTGGCGGAGCGGCAATCGCTACGGTCATTGCCCAGATTGTCTCTGGGGTTGGAATCGGAATCTATACCTGGTGGAAAGAGCCGGGACTTCGGCCAGATTTTGGAAGAGCAAGGCAGGCTATGGGACAGATGAAGGAGATTGTAAGATTCTCTCTGGCGGCAAGCATCCAGCAGTCAGTAATGAATTTTGGAATACTGATGATTCAGGGATTGGTCAATAGTTTTGGAACAGCGGTCATGGCAGCATATGCAGCAGCAGTGAAAATTGATTCATTTGCCTATATGCCGGCACAGGAGTTCGGAAATTCATTTTCTATCTTCATCTCTCAGAATCATGGTGCAGGAAAGCGCGAGCGTGTGGGTGAGGGAGTAAGGGCGGCAGTTAAGATTTCGGTTGAGTTCTGCGTGATTGTATCGGTGTTCGTATTCTTGGCAGCACCGTATCTGATGATGATATTCGTGAATCCGGGGGAAACCGAGATCATACGCGTTGGCGTGGGATATCTGCGGGTAGAAGGCAGTTTCTACTGCGGAATTGGAATCCTGTTTCTGTTATATGGGTATTACCGTGGGATTGGCTGGCCGGAGATGTCTGTAGTGCTTACGGTGATATCGCTTGGGACCAGAGTGCTTCTGGCTTATGTGCTGGCTCCGATGCCGAAGATCGGCGTATGGGGAATCTGGTGGGCGATACCGATTGGGTGGCTGCTGGCAGATGTGACTGGGCTGGTAGTCATGAAGAAGAAAAGAAAATAATAAGAAAACAATGATTAAATCATAAGCCGTGCGGGTTAATCCTGCACGGCTTCTATATTAGAGATATCAGAATCAATCATAAGCGAATAATTCGTATAATACACGACGAATCCCGGCTTCGCTCCATTCGGCTTCTTCACATGCTTCTTCTCCACATAATCAATCTCAACCTTATCGCTTCCGCGATTTTTAGAATAGTACGCAGCTAGTTTGCCTGCTTCTTCGAAAGTACGGTCAGGCAATTCATCTCCATTGGTCTTGACAATTACATGCGAACCCGGAGCGCCTTTTGCATGAAACCACCAGTCATTTCCGGCAGCAAAAGAAAAAGTCAGTTCATCATTCTGAAGGTTATTCTTGCCGACATATATATGGTATCCGTCACTGGAGATATAATGCATCGGCTTGCTGGTAATCTTCGCTTTTTTCTTCGTAAATTTCCTGCGGATGTAGCCGCTCTGCATCAGTTCTTCCTTGATCTGTGCCAGGTCAGCTTCGCTCATGGCAATATCCAGCGCATTGCTAATAGATTCCAGATACTGAATATCATCTGCGGTTTCCTGGATCAACTCGGTCAGTGCTTCGTAGGTACGTTTCTGCTTATTGTACTTGCTAAAGTACTTCTGTGAGTTTTCTTGTGGTGTCATAGTCGGATCTAACGGAATCGTGATCTCCTGATTCGTATAATAATTCAGGGCGGTCAATTCTTTAGATCCGGATGGCAGATTATATCCATAGGCATTGATCAATTCACCATATACCTTATATTTTTCTCGATTTTCTGTATCTTTTAACTGTTTGGACTGTAAGTCGTATTTCTTACGGTTCCGTTCCAGTGAAGTCTGCACCACATGGCGCAGATCCGCGCTTTTTTGACGGATTCTTGTCAGCATATTCTTGGTCGAATAATAAGTGTCAAGCACCTGAGAAATAGAATCGAATTCCTTCGGAGCATACTGGCTATAATGCGACAGTAAAAGAGCGCTGAATTCTTTTGGAGCATTGCCGTCATAATAGATAACAGGTCGGTAGGCATCAGATTTTACGTCGTCCATATAATAAGTAAATTGCCGATATAAATGTGTTAGTATGTCCAAAGACAAATCCCCCGCGGGCATACCAGATTCAATCCCAGCCCGGTAGCAGATCTCTTCCGAGACAACAGGGCTGATTCCGGTAAAACTGGTATAAATGGCTTTTCCGACGGCCATAGGCTTACTTAGCAATACCTGGGAGAATTCTTCGACTTCCACGGTCAGTGGATTAAGTTTCGACATTGTATCCGGTATAAAATATTCCCGTCCGGGCAATACTTCCCGCACAGAACTCATTTGCGCCGATACATGCTTGATACTGTCAATGATCATCCCCTTATCATCACAGAAGATAATATTGCTGTGCTTTCCCATAATCTCAATGATCAATTGCTTCTTGCATAGATCACCCAGTTCGTCCAGATGCTCAATCTCCAGATGAATGATCCTCTCAAGCCCTGGCTGCGAGATACCTGTAATCCTTCCGTTTCCGATATGCTTCCGAAGCAGCATGCAAAAATTCGGCGCCGTCATAGGGCTTGGTTTATTCTCATCTGTCAGATAAACCAATGGAAGCGAAGCACTCGCCGATATATAAAGCCTCTTCTGTCCCTGCGGCGTCTTGACCGTTAGTAACAACTCATCTGCCTCTGGCTGCGCAATCTTAGCGATTCTTCCTCCTGCCAGATTCTCCTTCAATTCCGCCACCATAGCTGCCACAGTAATTCCATCAAAAGCCATAACTAAAATCCCTTCCTTTCATATTGCTAACCAGTATAACATGGTTGACGCAATTTGCCAAATGTCTTATAATAAACAGTGGCAATCAACGCCATTTACACAAAATACATTATAAAAAGAGGTTCATATCATGATAAAAAGTATGACAGGATTTGGACGCTGCGAAGTATCTGATGGGGAACGGAAATTCACAGTTGAGATGAAAGGTGTGAATCATCGTTACCTGGATGCGAATATCCGTATGCCGAAGAAACTGAATTTTTTCGAGAGTGCAATTCGTAATTTGTTAAAACAGAGTGTTCAGAGAGGAAAGGTTGATATCTTCATTACCTATGAAGATATGTCAGAGAGCCAGGTGTCGTTGAAATATAATGAGAAGCTGGCAGGCGAATATCTGACTTATTTTAAACAGATGTCAGACACCTTTGCTTTGGAAAATGATATTCGGGTATCTGCATTGTCGCGTTATCCTGAAGTACTGACAATGGAAGAACAGGTAGTCGATGAAGAGGAATTGTGGCATGGTCTTAAGAAGGCTTTGGACGGCGCTATCAGACAGTTTGTTGAGACCAGAACCCTGGAGGGAGAGAATCTGAAGAAGGATATCATCAACAAGTTGGATGGTATGCTGACGCTGGTGGGCTATATCGAAGAACGTTCTCCGAAGATTATTGCGGAATACAGGGAAAAACTGGAGGCGAAGGTTCGGGAACTTCTGGAAGATACCAAGATTGAAGAAGGAAGAATCGCAGCAGAGGTAGTGATATTTGCTGATAAGATCTGTACGGATGAAGAAGTAGTAAGGCTGCGCAGCCACATCGTACATATGAAGGAGACGCTTCAGTCAGAAGAAAGCGGTATTGGACGCAAACTTGACTTTATCGCTCAGGAGATGAACCGTGAGGCGAACACGATTCTTTCAAAAGCCAATGATCTGGAGATATCGAATATCGGAATCGATCTGAAGACGGAGATTGAGAAGGTTAGAGAGCAGATTCAGAATATTGAGTAGAATGACAGAGGATGATCTGATAATAGTGAGTGAATATTGTAAGGATAGAGAGGACAAGTCCATGAAGGAAAGAGGAATTCTTATCGTTGTATCCGGATTCTCGGGAGCCGGCAAGGGGACGATCATGAAAGAAATCATGAGCCAGTATGATAATTATGCATTATCCATCTCTGCAACGACCCGAGGACCCCGTCCGGGAGAAGAAGATGGTAGGGAATATTTCTTTAAAACTGTAGAAGAATTTGAAAAAATGATTGCGAAAGACGAATTGATAGAGTATGCTAGATACGTGGATAATTACTATGGAACGCCGCGTGCATATGTAGAGGAGCAGCTTGAAGCCGGGAAAGATGTAATCCTGGAGATTGAGATCCAGGGTGCATTGAAGGTAAAAGAGAAGTTCCCGGAGACATTGCTTCTGTTCGTAACTCCGCCGAGTGCGAAAGAATTAAGAGATCGTCTGGTGGGACGCGGAACAGAGACCATGGAAGTGATCGATTTCCGCATGAATCGTGCCAAGGAAGAAGCCGAAGGCATGGATAAGTATGATTATCTGATTATCAATGATGTGCTCCAGGATTGTGTGGAGGAGATGCATCGGATTATTCAGGGAGAGCACAGAAGAAGTTACCGTAATACAGAATTTATAGAGCATATGAAAGCAGAATTGAAAGGAGAATAGTGTATGTTACATCCATCTTACACAGATTTAATGAAGGTAGTGAACAAAGACGTAGAAGAAGGTGCAACAAAGGTTGTTAACAGCCGTTATTCTATCGTTATGGCTACCGCTAAGAGAGCAAGAGAGATCATTGACGGATCTATGCCGCTGGTGGCAGTAAAGGATGGCGAGAAGCCATTGTCTGTTGCCATTGATGAACTGAACCAGGCGAAGATTAAAGTTGTCGGTGAGGAAGAATAGCAGAATATTATGGGATATAAGGCAGATGCCGTGAGGTATCTGCCTTTCTTCACAGTATTCAGGTCATAGTAATTCGGAGAAATGCAACAGAAGGAGGAACGAATGAATATATTATTTATATCCCTTGGATGTGATAAGAATCTGGTAGATTCGGAAGTCATGCTGGGGCTATTAGATGCAAAAGGCTATCAGATCGTGGATGATGAGACGATGGCAGATGTAATTGTAGTGAATACCTGCTGCTTCATCCATGATGCGAAGGAGGAGAGCATTCAGACCATACTGGAGATGGCAGAGTATAAGACGGACGGAAGATTGAAAGCGTTGATCGTAACCGGCTGCCTCGCCCAGAGATATCAGCAGGAGATATTGGATGAGATTCCGGAAGTGGACGCTGTCCTGGGAACGACATCTTATGATAAGATTGTTCAGGCTGTAGAAGAGGCTTTGGCGGGAAATGGACATGTAGAACTGGCAGATATCGATGAACTTCCGCTTGTGGATTCGAAGCGGTTAGTCACGACTGGCGGGCATTATGCGTATCTGAAGATTGCAGAAGGATGCGACAAGCATTGTACGTATTGCATTATTCCTAAGATACGAGGCAATTATCGAAGCGTGCCTATGGGACGACTGGTGAAAGAAGCGGAAGAACTGGCGGAGCAAGGTGTTAAGGAATTGATTCTGGTTGCACAGGAGACAACACTGTATGGAAAGGATCTCTACGGCGAGAAATCTCTTCATAAACTGTTAAGGGAGTTATGCAAGATTAGCGGAATCCGCTGGATTCGAATTCTCTACTGTTACCCTGAGGAGATTGATGATTCCTTGATTCAAGTGATGAAAGAGGAGTCAAAGATCTGCAATTATCTGGATCTTCCGATTCAGCATGCGAATGATGAGATTTTGAAGCGGATGGGAAGACGGACATCAAAACAACAGTTGATAGAGATTATTGGACGGCTTCGTGAGGAGATACCGGATATTACACTTCGTACAACATTGATCACAGGTTTCCCGGGAGAGACAAAGGAGCAGCATGAGGAACTGATGGAATTCGTTGATGAGATGGAATTCGACCGGCTAGGAGTATTTACTTATTCACCGGAAGAAGATACGCCGGCTGCCGCGATGCCGGAGCAGATACCGGAGGAAGTAAAAGAAGACCGTCAGGCAGAACTGATGGAATTACAGCAGGAAATTGTATTTGATCAGGCAGAGTCTATGATTGGCAGGGAAGTGCTGGTGATGATTGAAGGAAAAGTTGCTGATGAGAATGCATATGTAGGCAGAACCTATAAGGATGCGCCGAATGTGGATGGTCTGATTTTCATTAATACAGAAGAAGAACTGATGTCAGGGGATTTCGCGAAAGTGAAAGTGACCGGAGCATTAGAATATGATTTGATAGGAGAGTTGATGTAATGAATTTACCAAATAAGTTAACAGTATTAAGAGTGATTATGGTGCCGTTTTTTGTATTTTTTATGTTGACAGATGTGGGTGGTGCTGCAAATAAATGGATTGCGCTGGTGATCTTCTGTGTGGCAAGCCTTACTGATATGCTCGATGGAAAGATTGCGCGTGCAAGGAATTTGGTGACGAATTTCGGAAAGTTTATGGATCCGCTGGCGGATAAACTGCTGGTATGTTCTGCTATGATCTGTATGATTCCTTCCGGAAAACTGAAAGCATGGTTCGTTATCGTAATTATTGCGAGAGAATTTATTATCAGTGGATTTCGTCTGGTGGCTTCTGATAACGGAATCGTCATTGCAGCAAGTTACTGGGGCAAGTTCAAGACTGTATCCCAGATGGCTATGATTATTGTGCTGATTGCTGATTTCGGCGGCGTATTTGATATGATTGGAACAGTCTTAATCTGGGTATCCTTAATATTGACTGTCGTATCTTTGATTGATTATGTGGCAAAGAACGTGCAGGTATTAACACAGGGAGGCATGTAATAGATGACGGTAGAATTCATATCTGTAGGAACGGAGATTCTGTTGGGCAATATCGTGAATACCAATGCTGCGTATTTATCTGAGAAATGTGCTCTGCTTGGATTGTCTTGTTTTCATCAGAGCGTAGTGGGGGATAATGAGGAGCGGATGGAGGACGCGATCCGTCTGGCACTTTCAAGGTCGGATATTGTAATCTTAAGCGGAGGGCTTGGACCCACGAAGGATGATCTGACGAAAGAAGTTACGGCGAAAGTATTCGGCAGAGAATTGTATGAGGATGCACATACGAAAGAGCGGATTCAGGAGTATTTCCGCCGGGTTCACAGCAACCAGGTAACTGCGAATAACTGGAAACAGGCATTGGTTCCGGAAGGTGCGAAGGTGATTGATAATCATAATGGAACGGCACCTGGATTGATCTTGGAGGAGAATGGGAAGATTGCAATCTTGCTTCCCGGACCGCCCAATGAGATCAAGCCGATGTTCGAGCGGGATATTGCACCGTATCTGAATCGGCTGCAGCCGGAGGGCATCTATTCCAAGATGGCGAAGATCTGTTCCATCGGAGAGAGTAAGGCGGAGACTATGATCGCGGATCTGATGGACGCGCAGACGAATCCGACGATTGCGCCGTATGCGAAGACGGGCGAGGTACACTTACGCGTAACTGCGAAGGCAGAGAATGAAGAAGTGGCAGAACGCCTGATTGAACCGGTGATGGAGGAACTTTTCAGGCGATTTGGCGATAAGATCTATACAACAGAGGAGAATGTGACTTTGGAGGAGGCAATCGTGCATCTTCTGGAGGAGAAGAAATTGACGGTGACCACAGCAGAATCCTGTACAGGAGGATTGCTGGCAGGAAGGATTATGAATGTTCCGGGGGCATCTGGCGTATATCAGGAAGGCTATATTACGTATTCCAACGAGGCAAAAGAACATCTCCTTCATGTGAAACATGAGACGCTTAAGCAGTATGGTGCGGTTAGTCCGCAGACTGCTTATGAGATGGCAGAAGGCGCAGCGAAAGCAGCAGGGGCAGATGCGGCTGTGGGTGTTACGGGAATTGCAGGACCTGGAGGCGGAACGAAGGAGAAGCCGGTGGGGCTTGTGTATGTGGGATGCTATGTGAAGGGATGTGTCCGTGTGGAAGAGTTCCATTTTACAGGCAATAGAGATAAGAACCGTGAGTATGCAGTCGCAAGAGCATTGACGCTTTTGCGGGAGGAACTGTTAAAGTATCAGGGATAAGTATAGGGATTAATAAGAAGCGGGAGGCTTAGGTATGGAAGTAAGATTGTTGCAGCAACATGAGGTATTGCCTGCCCTCCATCTGGTATGGGATGTATTTGTCACAGAGGTTGCGCCAGGCTATACGCCTGAAGGTGTGGCTGAGTTTCAGAAGTTCATTAAATACGAGAATATTCATCAGATGTGGCAGAGAGGAGACATCATCTTCTTTGGTGCGTATGATGATACAGAATTGTGTGGTACGCTGGCTTTCGGGCCAGATGGCCACATACTGCTGTTCTTTGTAAAAAAGCAATATCAGGGCAGAGGCATCGGGCGAATGCTGTTCCAGGCAGCATATAACGATTGTGCATTGCGGCTTCGGGTGAATAAATTGACCGTTAATTCGGCACCGGGAGCGGTAAATCATTATATACATATGGGAATGCGTCCTATTTCGGAGGAACAGGAGAAGAATGGCATACGTTATGTTCCTATGGAAATGTACGTGACCCAGGGACTGGTGACTCCGGTACAGCAGAAGTCAAAGACCCCGGTGATTATTGCAATTGTCATTGGTGTGATCCTGATGATTGCCTTGCTGGCTGGCGGGATATTGCTGGCGAAGAATGTCAGGCAGAGTATTCGGCAGCGGCAGGAATATATGGAACCATTTGAGGAGCATAGAGATGGCTCGGGAGATGATGGCGATTGGGATTCGGATGATAATAAAGAAGAGTTAAGTGGAATTCAGGCAATCCCGGAAAGCATTGCAGAGGATCTGTCTTATGAGATTGAGGAAGAGACATATTCATTCTCGGATAAGGAGAAAAAGTCGGCTGTGATTGAATTCCATGTCATGTACCCAAAGATTACCGGTTTGGCAGATGAAAAGACTGAAAAACAGGTGAATGAGACACTGAAGGAATATGCCATGAAGACAGTGGATGAGATCTATCAGAATCCTTCGGATGAGATCAAAGAAAGAGTTCTAAGAGAAGATCAGCCGGTACTTGTCGATGATGTGGAATATAAGGTGTGCTATGCGTCGGAAGATTTGCTCAGTGTTGTCTATGAAGACTACGGTTATCAGGGAGGCCGGAATTACTTTGCACAGCATCTTAGAACCTGTAATATCAGCCTGAAGGACGGGAAAATCTATGAAGTAAAGGATATCGTAGAGCTGAATGATGAATTCATAGATGAATGGCTGGATACGATGCAGGGAGAAGTCGGTAACGATGCATTCCTGGAAGAACTGACAAAAGAAGAGATGAAGAAGACGCTGGAAGGCGACAGCCTGGATGGAGTCTATGTTGTGAATTTCTTTTTAGATGCAGATGGGATTGAGATTGGATATGATCTTAACTATCCGGAAGATGATAATCATGATCTTGGATATGTGTGGGTGACAGCACCATTCAGTTATAATGAGATAGAAGAATTTAAAACAGACAAGTTTCCCTTATGAAAAATCATTGACGAATGTCGAATAATATGCGAAAATAATTACAAGTATGGTGTTAAACTTATAACAAGACCTACGATAGAAAAATCATGTATAGTTGAAAGGAGTTTTAAAATGATTTATTCACACGAAGTAGAAATGATGTGTCCGGTAGCTCAGGGTGCAAACCACGGACCAGCTCCGATTCCGGAAGAAGCAAAATGGGTACAGGCTAAAGAAGTAAAGGATATTTCTGGTTTTACACATGGTATTGGCTGGTGTGCTCCACAGCAGGGTGCATGTAAGCTGACTCTGAATGTAAAAGACGGAATTATCCAGGAAGCATTAGTTGAGACAATCGGATGCTCAGGAATGACTCATTCTGCTGCTATGGCATCTGAGATTCTTCCAGGAAAAACTATCTTAGAAGCATTGAATACAGACCTTGTCTGTGATGCAATCAACACAGCAATGAGAGAACTGTTCTTACAGATTGTATATGGTAGAACACAGAGTGCATTCTCTGAAGACGGACTTGCAATCGGTGCCGGTCTGGAAGACCTTGGAAAGGGACTTCGTTCTCAGGTTGGTACAATGTACGGAACATTAGCAAAGGGTCCTCGTTACCTTGAGATGGCTGAAGGTTATGTAACCGGTATTGCTCTGGATGATAATGGCGAGATTATCGGATATCAGTTCGTAAGCCTTGGAAAATTCACTGACTTCATCAAAGCAGGTGATACACCAAACGATGCTTGGGAGAAAGCAAAAGGACAGTACGGACGCGTTGCAGACGCAGCAAAGATTATCGATCCAAGAAAAGAATAGCCGGAATAAGCGGACTGAGATGGATGTTGCAGGCGGACGATTCATGCTTGCATGGAGATCGGCAGGCTGTAACAGACAGTGAAGGCGCAACGCGCCGACGTGAACGAAGTTCATGTCGTGTCCGCAAGTGAATATGATACATAGTTTAGGTAAATAAATCAGGAGGACAAGTAAATGGCTTTATTTGAATCATATGAAAGAAGAATTGATAAAATCAATGAAGTATTAGGAAGTTACGGCATTGCTTCTATCGAAGAAGCAGAGAAGATTACAAAGGATGCCGGACTTGATGTATACAATCAGGTAAAAGGAATTCAGCCAATCTGTTTTGAGAATGCATGCTGGGCATACACAGTAGGTGCAGCAATTGCAATCAAGAAAGGCTGTAAGACAGCAGCTGAAGCTGCAGCAGCAATCGGTGAAGGGCTTCAGGCTTTCTGTATCCCAGGTTCTGTAGCAGATCAGCGTAAAGTAGGTCTTGGACATGGTAACTTAGGAAAGATGCTTCTGGAAGAAGATACAGACTGCTTCGCATTCCTTGCAGGTCATGAGTCATTCGCAGCGGCAGAAGGTGCGATCGGTATCGCAGAGAAGGCTAACAAAGTTCGTAAGAAACCACTTCGTGTTATCCTGAACGGACTTGGAAAAGATGCTGCAAAGATCATTTCCAGAATTAATGGTTTCACATATGTACAGACAGAATATGATTACTTCACAGGCGAGTTAAAAGAAGTTCAGAGAATCGCTTACTCTGATGGACTTCGTTCTAAAGTTAACTGCTATGGTGCTAATGATGTACGTGAAGGTGTTGCTATCATGCACAAAGAAGGCGTAGACGTATCTATCACAGGTAACTCTACAAACCCGACACGTTTCCAGCACCCAGTTGCAGGTACATACAAGAAAGAGTGTGTTGAGCAGGGCAAGAAGTACTTCTCAGTGGCATCAGGCGGTGGTACAGGACGTACACTTCACCCAGACAACATGGCTGCAGGTCCAGCTTCTTATGGTATGACAGATACATTAGGACGTATGCACTCTGATGCTCAGTTTGCAGGTTCTTCTTCTGTACCGGCTCACGTTGAGATGATGGGTCTGATCGGTGCAGGTAACAACCCGATGGTTGGTATGACTGTTGCAGTTGCAGTTTCCGTAGAGGAAGCAGCAAAGGCTGGCAAGTTCTAATATATAGCGTATTTCAACTTTTAGAAGTAAGTGGGAGTGGTTGATTACATGCAAATGTAAACCACTCCTATTTTAATTGTAGGTAGGTGGGAGACATGTTTCACATTCTGTTAGCAGAAGATGACAGGGAATTGCGCAGACTCTATCGATCAGTCTTGGTAAAGCACGGCTACAATGTTGCTGAAGCAGATAATGGCAGGCAGGCGCTTCTGGTTCTGGAGGAAGAACATATAGACATGCTGATCTGCGACGCCATGATGCCGGAGATCGATGGATATGAACTGGCAAAGAGTGTAAGAGAATTTAACAAAATGATTCCGATTATGATGGTAACGGTGCTGGGGGATTATCAATATAAGGAAAAAGGATTCGGAATTGGTATTGACGATTATCTTGTCAAGCCGATTGATGTCAATGAGATGATCCTGAGGGTAAAAGCATTGCTTCGAAGATCGCAGAATATCAGTGAGAAAAAGATTATTACAGGCAGCACGGTACTGGAGTATGAACAGTTGAAAGTGATGGTAGGGGATGTGGAGCATATTCTTCCTCAGAAAGAATTTTACCTGTTCTATAAGTTGATGTCATATCCGAATCATATTTTTACAAGATTTCAACTGATGGATGAGATATGGGGAATTAACTCTGAGAGCAATCCGCATACATTAGAGGTACATATTGCGAAGTTGAGAGAACGGTTTAAGGAGAATCAGGATTTTAAGATTATAACAATTCGTGGATTGGGGTATAAAGTTGAGACAAGAGAAGAATAGAACAGAACGCAAGGTCAAGATGTTACATATCTTTATTATATTTGGAACGATTGCGGAACTGCTGGTGACTTTGGTTGTTTTTGCGCTTTACTATATTATCAGTTTGTTTGATATTAATTTTGACGCTTTGTATCTGTCTGCAACTTCGTTCATATTTCTTATTATTACCATAATCGGTATTTTTTTGAGTGCCAGACTTGGTAAAAAGATACTGAAGCCTGTAATGAGTATTAAGAATGCGACGAAGGCGGTGACGGAAGGGGATTATAAGACACAGCTTCCGGAGACCAGCGGGATTGCGGAGATCAGTGAGATCACCCATAGTTTTAATATGATGGTGAGGGAACTTGGGAATACAGAGATGCTTAGAGAAGACTTTATTGCTAACGTATCTCATGAATTCAAGACGCCGCTTACTGCGATAGAAGGATACGCAACTTTGATGCAGGGGCAGATTACAGAGGAGGAGAAGGCAGAGTATATCCAGTCTATCCTGTACAACACAAGGCGTCTTTCTTCTCTGACCGGAAGCATCTTGATGCTTTCCAGGCTTCAGAATCAGGAGATAATGGGACAGAAGGAGAAGTTCCGGCTGGATGAGCAAATCTGCAATGTGATGGTAGAGTTTGAAAGTGCGTGGGAAGAAAAAGAACTGGAAGTGAATCTGGAACTGGAAGAAGTAACCTGTTATGGCTATAAGGAATTGCTGCCGCATCTTTGGAGTAATCTGATCCAGAATGCGATCAAGTTCTCGCGAGAGGGCGGAGAACTTAAGATTACCTGCCGTTATGTCAGGGAAGGAATTGCAGTGCAGGTAATTGATAACGGAATAGGTATGGATGAAGAGGTTAAGAAGCATATCTATGACAAGTTCTATCAGGCAGATGCGTCACATGGGACAGAAGGCAATGGATTGGGGCTGGCTCTGGTGAAAGGAATACTGGAATTAAGCAAAGGAAGTATTGATGTGGAGAGCAGTCCCGGGAAGGGCAGTTGCTTTACCGTGGTTTTGCCAGATGCATAGATCATAGGAGATGCATGGAAAGTTGAGGAAAAATTGAGGTTCACTTGAAAGTGGCTTGAGATACTTCGGGTATGATAGAAGAAAAGGAAATCCCGGAGGATGAATAGATGAAAAAGATAATAATTGTAGCAGAAAGTGGAAGTGATATACCGAAAGAGTACGTTGAGAGATATGGTCTTCATATTCTTCCAATGTATGTGAATTTTGAAGGAGAATCGCTGGAAGATGGATCATTTCCGGTAGAGAAGATATTCCGATATCATAAGGAAACCCGGAAACTGCCGTCTACAAGTGCTGTAAGCCCTGAAGCATATATGGAAATATTCCGGAAGATCCATGAGGAGAATCCACAGGCAGTTATCCTGCATCTGTGTTATTCAGCAGTTACTACGTGTACGTGGCAGAATGCACTTATTGCAAGTGAGGATATGGATTATGTCAGACATATAGATACCAAATCCGTATCGGCTGGACAGACGGCGATTATCCTGCGTACGGCAAAGTATTTGGAAGAGCATCCCCAGACAGGGATTGACGAGATCTGTCAGAAACTGGAGGAATGGATTAAGGATATACGGATGTATTTCTTCCCGGGAGATCTGGAGTATCTGAGAGCGGGAGGCAGAGTATCCAATGCCGCTTATCTGGGAGCAACATTGTTATCGATTAAGCCGCTGATTAAGATAGATAATGGATATCTGGTTGCAGGTAAAAAATACAGAGGCCCCATGGAAAAGGTTAGTAAGAAATTAGTGACAGACTCTTTGGGAAAAGGCGAATTAAGCACAGAAGAGATATACCTGATCTATTCTGAAGGTCTTTCGAATGAACTGCGCCATAGCCTTGAAGATATGGTACATAATCTGGGTGCAAAAAAAGTTATGTGGATCGGGACGGGAGGCGTGATTTCTACTCACAGTGGTTCTGGGGCATTCGGGATTGCAGGGTACAGAAATTGCTAAAAAATTCATTTTTTCTATTCCTTTTATAAAAGATATTTTATATAATAACTACTATGGGTGCAAAAAAGTTGTGCCTAAAAGTAGTGATTGAGGAGGAATAGGATATGATGGCACAAATATTAGCAGGAGTAATATTTGTTATAATGTTTGTCTTAATTGTATCTGAGAAGATTGAACGGCATATCGTATCATTGATGTGCGGGGGATTGATGATCGTGTTGGTTTTTGGAATCTGTATGCACAGTCCGGATGCAATTATGGAAACATTAAGTCTGAAGAGTTTCATGACGACTAACTTTTGGTATCAGGTAAATGAATCAGCGGAATCATCGACTGGAATTAATTGGGCAACGATTATTTTCATAGCAGGTATGATGTTGATGGTAGAAGGAATGGGACGTGCGGGATTCTTCCGCTGGCTTTGCCTTGGCATTGCGAAAGCAGTAAGATATCAGACCATACCGATTTTTATCACTTTCATGGTGATGTCATCCGTGTTGGCAATGTTTATTGACAGTATTACAGTTATTCTTTTTCTGGCCGCTGTGACAGTGGAATTATCAAGACTTCTGAAGTTCGATCCGGTGCCAATGATCATTGCGGAGATATTCTGCGCGAATTTGGGAGGATCGGCGACAATGTGCGGAGACCCGCCGAATATTATTATTGGAACATCCTTAGGATATTCTTTTGGTGATTTTATTACGAATACAGGAGTGATAGCAGGAGTTTCCCTTATCATTGTTATCGTATATTTTTACTTTTGCTTTCGCAATGATCTCAGGAAAAAGACACAGGATGGCGGAGAACTATATTATCCGAATCCGAAAGACGCGATTGAGAGTAAGAAGGATTTTGTCATCAGTTGTCTGATATTTGCATGTGCAATTATCATGCTGGTTACACACGCGCAGACAGGGCTTACTGTGGCGACCATTGGATTATTTATCGGGGTTGTTACATTACTCACGGCAGGAAGCGCGGCAATGACAATCATTAAGAAGGTGGATTACAAGACAATTCTGTTTTTTATCGGTCTTTTTGTGGTAGTGGGTGGTCTGGAAGAGACAAGAATCCTGGAATTGATTGCGGGTGCTATCTCGAAAGCAAGTGGAGATAATACGATGTTAATGATTGCGATTGTACTATGGGTGTCTGCGGTTGCCAGTGCATTTGTGGACAACATTCCATTTGCGGCTACGATGATTCCTGTAATCAGGACATTGGCACAGGCGCAGGGGCTGGATTTATCGGTGCTTGCATGGACGCTGGCGATGGGAACGGACATAGGTGGAAGTGCGACTCCGATTGGCGCATCTGCTAATGTAGTAGGAATCTCCGTAGCAGCAAGGGACGGACATATGATTGGCTGGGGAAAATATTGTAAATACGCAGCGCCGGCAACCATACTTGTGGTATTGATATCGATGGTCAGCATCTATGTCAGATATTTTTAAATACGAGGAGGGAATAATATGGAGAGGCAATTAATTATTTCTGTTGGGCGTGAGTTTGGCAGTGGCGGACACGTCATTGCGGAGGAACTTGCCAGAAGGTTTGAACTTCCGCTGTATGACAGTAATCTGTTGGAGAATGTCGCTTTGGAGAAGAATGTTGCGCATGAAGGTCTGCAAAAGTATGACGAGAAACCCAAAGTGAAACTGTTCTACAGAACCGTGCGCGGTCATTCTAATTCTCCTCACGAGCATGTTGCGAATATGCAGTTTGATTTTCTGAAAAGAGAGGCAGATGCCGGTAAATCTTTTGTAATCGTAGGACGCTGTGCTGAGACGGTATTGAAAGGAAATGCCGGGCTGATCTCAATCTTTGTATTGGGGGATAAGATGGCAAAGAGAGCGCGTATCATGGAGAAATATGGCATTACAGAAGATGAAGCCAGACGCATGATGGAAAAGGAGGACTTAAAGCGCAAATCTTATCACAACTCCCACTGTAAGGGAAAATGGGGAGATTCCCGGAATTACGATCTTTCAATCAATAGCAGCAGGCTGGGAATTGATAAGACCATAGATATGGTGGAATATTATATCAGAACGCGCATAGAGCATGAAGCGTAGGATATCAAAAGCGGATCACTCGTAATGAGCAGATCCGCTTTGTACATTCTTTTTTAGCATCATTTATTTATTGCACTTTAACACATTCTTATAGAAGGAGTCCATCTCTCTTTTGGTATCGAAGATTGCGATGTACATCTGGTTGCCCATTGCACCGGAAAGAACATCCGGAATACGTCCCATCATCTTCATGCCCTCACTGTATTTTTCCACGATTTGTTCATGGCTTAAGACGAAGTTCTTGCCATCCCGACGTCCTGCATATGCACAGTAAGCATGTTTGCCTTCCGGAAGAGTAGAGTGGTCGTAAGCGATCATATCAGCCCAGATTTTATAGACATTGGTGCTGTTAGCGTAATTCATCATATCTGGTGAGAATCCGCCACAAGGACGCATATTAACTTCCAAAGCCACTACATCACCTTTCTTGCCCATACCTTCATGGTCTTTCAGCAGGCGGAAGAACTCGAAGTGGACGAAACGGCTCTTAACACCGAAACTCTTCACGGTAGCACGTCCGGCCTTGCGCACATCTGCCGGCAGGTTCTTTACAATATGGTAGATAGAATTGTCTTCATTATTTACGATATCCATAATTGAATTCGGTGTAACATTACCGGTCTCAAACATAGGCTCGCCATTGGAGTCAATAATAGCATCGTAAGAATTCACTTCTGCATCAATGAATTCTTCCATAATGTACTGTGTGCCTTCCGTCTTTTCTTCAAAGAACTGTGCAAGCTGCTCATCGTTTTCAAGTTTGTATGTATGGGAGGCTCCAACACCGTTATCGGGTTTTACAATGACAGGATAATTCACGGTTTTGATAAAACTCTTGCAGTTGTCCGGAGTATCTACCAGATGATAGCGGGCCACCGGAATTCCAGCCTGGGTATAATATTCTTTCATTTTTGATTTGTACTTAATGCGTGGCATATCTGAGATCTGGAAACCAGTAGTGATGTGAAAATCAGTACGGAGACTGGCATCACGCTCTAACCAATATTCATTATTAGATTCCAGCCAGTCGATGCGGCCATGCTTGTATGTAAGGAATGCAACGGCACGATATACTTCATCGTAGTTTTCCAGACTATTTACCTTATAGTATTCATTCAGGCTGTCGCGGAGTTCCTGGCTCAGTTCATCATAAGGCTGGTCGCCAATTCCCAGGACATTCAGTCCGTTCTTCTTCAGTTCACTGCAAAATTGCCAATAGTTCGTTGGAAAATTCGGGGAAATAAAAATAAAATTCTTCATAATCTGTGCATACTCTCTTTCTCTTTTGCTTATTTGATAACTGTAATAATTAATGATAGGATCAAGTAGATCCTAACTTAGCAGATAAGGAACAAAATAGGTGACCTGTTTGTACCACCAGATCCAATCATGGTAACAATCCATTCCCCAATAGTCTACCCATGCATTGATTCCCTTGTTCTGTAAGATTGATTGTAAGTGTCTGGTAGAATCCGGAAGTTCCCAGGCTCCAAGACCTACACAGATAGCGGCTTTGCACTGGTTATACATCTCTATATAAGGATGGTCTGTCGGCATATTTGCAAGATAATGGACTGGTGAATTGTTGTAAACCAGATCATCCATATAGGAATCAAATCCATATTCTGCAGTATAGATGCCGCTTAATGCCAGCAGCCGGTCAAAAAGATCCGGACGGCGGAAATACAAGTTCGCTGCATGCGTTGCCCCAAGACTGCAGCCGAAAACAAGAATGCCAGGATAGCCGTCCCAGCCATTACACTCATTCGCCATCTGCTGCATGAATGGTACCATCTCGTCCGTAATATAACGAATCCAGTCTTCATAGCGGCAGATGCGCCATCTGGGATCTCCTTCTTTGTTAGACCAGGTCTCCTGATCGATCGTATCAATGGAAAATACCATCACCTCTCCTGAATCGATCCAGGGAGCCCAAGTGTCTGTCATGTTGAAATTCTCAAAATCAAAGAAGCGTCCATTCTGGCAAGGGATATAGAGTACCGGACGGCCTGCATGGCCATAGACTTTCCATTCCATATCTCTGTTAAGTGCCGGGCTGTATTGTTTGTAATATTGTATTTTCATAGACTTCCTCCATTAGTATTGGTAGAGCAGCGTGTGCATGAAAAATGAAATCTGTTTCTCCCAGCTGGCTTCGCTGTGATCGCCGCCTGGCACAATCCGGCAATCAAGCATTACGCGCCGCCTCAGAAGAAGAGATGCCACCTTCTCAAACTGCTGCCGCATATTTGAATGGAAATTCATTTCGCGGGAACCGTAGTCCATATAGACAACTGTGTCCGGGCGGATCTTTGCATGCTGGATCAGACGTGTGATTTTAATTGTGTCTACCCATAGGGAAGGTGACAGAGCAGCCGCCCGTGAGAAGATGTGATTATACTCCAGTACAGCGTAAAGACTCATAAGGCCTCCCATAGAACTGCCAGCGATATAAGTGTGTTCGCGGTCTGGCAATGTAAGAAAACGCTTATCAATCTCCTTTTTGAATGTATGGACTAGCCATTCCATCGTTGTCCTGCCGCGTCCGATCACCTTGCCAAATCGGGAATCCCTGAAACTATAGGGAGAATATTCCTCCAGGCGCCCATTGTTCGGGCTGTGGTTGCATTCTACAGCGGCAATAATCAGCGGAGTTTCGGTGTAATCCATATATTCTTTCATGCCCCAACTCTTGCCATAGGTAGCATGTGAATCAAAGAACACGTTGTGTCCGTCAAACATGTAAAGAACAGGATAACGTTTACTCGGATCATAGTCATAAGATTCCGGAAGGTAGACATAGGCTCTTCGGGTTTCTGTATCTGTCAATTCCGGAATTGTAATGTCCCATGTATATACCATAAGTACCTCCATTTTATGTATTATATTTTGGGTATAATACACCCATGATATCCAATTAAATAATATACCACACCAGGGTACAAATGGCAAGAAAAGGTTCGAAATGGCGCCTAAAATGGTTGATTTTTTATAAGAGCAAACCTATAATAAATGAATATGCAAAGAGGGAGCATACTGTAACTACTTAAAAGACATAGAATAAAGGGGTGTACATAATAATGAAAAGCGGGAAAAAGGGAAAGAATGTGGCAGCACTTGTCATAGCAGCAGTGCTGGCGGCAGCCGGTTATGTGAATTACGATGATATTATTGATATTCTTGAACTGGGTGAGAGTCCGACACAAGGGATCGCAGAGACGGTTGCAACAGGCGATATGCGGACAACGTTTTTGGATGTTGGTCAGGGAGATTGTACGATCATCCGGACGGAGGGGCGTAATATGGTGATTGATACCGGCAATAACGATCAGGGGGATTATGTTGTCAACTATCTAAAGGAGAATGGAATTACGGATCTGGATTATCTGATTCTTACGCATCCGGATGCTGACCATATTGGGGGCGCAGATAATGTCCTGGAGAATATTGACGTAGAGACAGTGATTATGCCGGATGTTGCGAATGATACGATGACTTATAAAGAAGTAATTGAAGATATTGATCGGTATCAGGTGGAAGTCGTATATCCCAATGTAGGAGATATCTTTACTTTGGGTGATGCCGAGTTTACCATTCTCTGTCCGGAAGAGGAGTTGGTCGACCAAAGTGATCTGAATGGTTCTTCTGTCGGAATCAAACTGGTGCATGGCAAGAATTCTTTCGTGATGTGCGGAGATGCCGAAGAGAAGTCTGAACTGGCTATGGTGAAACGTTTTGGCAGCGATCTGGAATGTGATGTGTTAAAATGCGGTCATCACGGAAGCAGTACGGCAACCTGTGACGAATTCCTTAAAGCCACGAACCCTACCTGGGCATTGATCAGTTGCGGACAGGATAATCAGTATGGGCATCCCCACCTGGAGGTTCTGGAAAAACTTAGGAATGATGATGTGCAGGTGTATCGGACGGATGAGATGGGGACGATAATAGCGGTAAGTGATGGGGAGAATATTAG